>JAJAZF010000551.1 GCA_026785875.1 Chamaesiphon sp.
CGTGATGCTGGAGCAGTAATCTTTCACACCGCAGATCTAAAAATGGCGATCCAAAAATATGGCGATCGAGTCTACCGTTACTTACATCTAGATGCTGGACATTTAGGACAACGTTTAAATTTAGCAGCGATGCGATTAGATCTAGGTGTCAGCGGAATTGCTGGATTTTTTGACGATCGAGTCAATCAAGTTCTCGGCATTCCTGAGGATGAAGCAGTACTTTATATTACTACCTTAGGTCGTCTAGCCTAAAAATTATTAGATTTAGGAGCTAATTTAAGTTTATTTACGTCTAGGGATAGTAGTTGAGAATTGGCAATATCGGTCTAATTAGGCATCAAAATTATCATGACTAAAATAACTAAAATTTATACCACAGTAATTAGCGCAATCTTGGCAATCGGCGCATTATTCTCGATCGTCCCCGCACTAGCAAATCCAAATATTAGCCCAGCCCAAGTCAAGCCTGCAACTGTAAATCTGACTGGAACGATTAATAAATTGGCTGTAGAAGGCATCTGTTATCAGCTAGCTGCTGACAACGGTAAAAAATACGAACTGATGGGCAAATTTCCCAAGATCGATGGTACGAAAGTGCAGGTAAGTGGAGTTGTTAAGACAGATATGGTTACTATTTGTCAAGTCGGACAACCTTTACAAGTTAAAACTGTTCGAGTCATTAAATAGAGATCGCAACTGTCAAACTGGTTGAGACAGATCGCTGAGGGAGGATCACAATTTTTTAGCGTAGGCTAATAGCCCTCATTCGGCTCCCTTCTCCCTCTGGAGAAGGGAGCCGAATTTAAAATCCCTCTCCTTGAGGGAGAGGGATTTAGGGTGAGGGCTATTTAAAAAGTGGGATGCTCCCCGTCGAAGAGTCCTACCTTCCAATCGTCAACATCAAGTTAAATCAATAAGGCACGTAATATGAATAACATCCTGGGTAAATTGCTCGTCCTTGTACTCGGAGTCAATTTAGGCGTAATGACAATCGAAGCAACATCCCCCCGTGCGGCGATCGCTCAACAACTTTGTCAGTCATATAAAGTAACTCGCAATGGCGGACTATACGTTTATATCAACGCTGGTAGCCGCATCATTACCACTCTTCCCTACGGTCAACTCGTGAGCGTTACAGGGATAAGTGCTGAGGGTGACTGGGCACGTATTGAGTACTTGAGAATGGATGGACAAATCGGAGAGGGTTGGGTCGCTGCAGACCATCTAGCTTGTTATCAAGAGTAATTCGATCGTCAATGCCAACCGCTACCCCCTCACTCGACCTTCAAAATCCACACAACTATTTGGATCGATCGCAATTTAACGAACCAAACTTTCAGTCCCGATCGCATAACACTTTATAAGATCTTGTATCTAATGATGTCGATCGTACCACTTAGCGGCGATTGGATAGCTAATGCTTACAGTGTGCAGAATATCAGCTTATTTGGTATTGCCATGCCAGATATTTTTCCAGAAGATACCGCAATGGCACCGCTAGCTAGTATGACTCATCGCCAAACAGCACAAGCTTTTGCAATTTTTATTTTCATCCATACTATCGACCGGTACAAAGCCCTCAGAGCCAATTGGCGAAGATTCTGGACATGGATAAGGAGGTAAAGAGTGACGATCGCGATCGCGATCGATCGTCCCTTTGTCTTCCAGTAATCCATCCAAAGTCCGCTCCCCCACGGCTCCCCGCAAGGCAAATTGTAGCTCTTTGTATAAAAATCCGGTAATATCTGCCAAACTATTACTCGCTTGTAACGGATCGCTAATCCGATAACCAGCAGTGAGATTCAACCGTAAGGGGACTTTATCCTTGGTGAGAATATCCGGCCCAGTGACTTCCATCGTTTGGAGGCGCAGATCGATCGCATTTGAGCCGAACGATCGATTAAATGACCACCAGGCACGGATTCCTGACTCTATCTGACTCTGAAATACGCGATCGATATACAACAATCCCAGATGTTGCACTGGCACTTCTTGGACGTGTAAGGCACCACTGGCAATCTTTTTGACTGGTGCTGCACCCGATACTAATTCGGCAACTAGCTCATCGGCATAGTTATCGATCGTTACTTACTAACCAAGCTTATGAATGCGGACATTCAACCAACGTTGACGCAGATAGTTATTTATCCAATCAAATCGCTAGATGGAAAAATAGTCGATTCTCCAGGGGAGAGGCTACGCCAA
>JAJAZF010000552.1 GCA_026785875.1 Chamaesiphon sp.
ATGCAGATCTCACTGATGCTCGAATGCACCATGCAGATCTGACTCGGACAATTTTATGTTATTCAACGATGATAAATGTGGAATCGATCGAGGCACATCTAGCCAAAACCGATCTGGAAGATGCCAATCTGACAAATGCTAATCTCATGCGTGCAGAAATGAGCAGTGCCAGTACCATCGGTACGATTCTAACTGGTGCCAAGATGCCAGATGGTAGAATGTATGCCAACGTGTAGCAAATTTGCAAAATCCGACTATAGAACCCAAGTGAGGATGGGCGGGTTTGTTCTAATTTAGTAGTGCTTGGCGGAAATTATTAGCATAAACAAAGCCATCTACGAGTTCTAAAAATGTATTATGCACTAATTTATGGATCTGTAGATGGCTTTGTTTATGCTAGCTGATATCGATTTTACCGATCGATATTAAACGAACCCGCCCTCCCCACTAAAAGATCTCACTTGGGTAGACAGGGCACCCCTACAGATAACTTGTGTAGCAGGATGGATTAATTGTCAGGGGAGAAAAGATCCAGATCTGTTAATGCACCCAAACTACTCGAAGAAACCAACTTAGCGTATTTACCCAAAATTCCGGTTTGATAACGTGGTGCGGGGGCTTGCCAGTTGGCACGACGAGCGGCTAATTCTGCTTCAGAGACATTTAACTGTAATAGTCGCTCAGGGGCATCGATCGTGATACGATCGCCTTCATGAACTAGCGCGATCGTGCCACCGACATAGGCTTCAGGGGCAACATGTCCGACTACCATGCCGTATGTACCACCAGAAAAGCGTCCATCGGTGATCAAGGCGACGCTATCGCCCAATCCAGCACCAATAATGGCTGATGTGGGTGCCAGCATCTCCCGCATTCCTGGGCCGCCTTTGGGGCCTTCATAGCGGATGACGATGACATCTCCAGCTTTGATTTTACCTGCGAGGATCGCATCTAGACAGTCTTCCTCGGATTCAAATACTCGTGCGGGGCCAGTAAGTACGGGTGTTTTGACTCCAGTAATTTTCGCAACTGCACCTTCACTGGCGAGGTTGCCTTTGAGGATGGCTAGATGACCTTGAGCATACATCGGATTGTCCCACTGGCGGATCACATCCTGGTCGGTGCGAGGGGTGCTGGGGATATCTGCGAGGACTTCAGCGATCGTTTGTCCGCTGATGGTGAGAGCGTCACCGTGGAGTAAACCATGTGCTAGTAAGATTTTCATCACTTGGGGGATTCCACCCGCTTGATGTAAGTCGGTAGCCACATATTTACCAGAGGGTTTGAGGTCGCAAATTACGGGGACTTTAGCGCGAATTTCTTCAAAATCATCGATCGATAGGGGCACGCCGATCGTTCTGGAGATAGCTAGTAGATGCAGTACGGCATTAGTAGACCCACCGACTGCCATAATTACCGCGATCGCATTTTCAAAGGCTTTCCTGGTCAATATTTGCTTGGGTAGGATCTGCTTTCTCACGGCTTCGACTAGCACGTGGGCAGATTTTTCGGCACTGACGGCTTTTTCCTCGTCTTCGGCTGCCATCGTCGAGGAATAGGCGATGCTCATCCCCATTGCTTCGATCGCAGATGACATGGTATTGGCAGTAAACATCCCAGCGCAAGAACCAGCACCAGGGCAAGCTTTCTGCTCGATCGCCATCAATTCGGCTGCATCGATTTTGCCCGCACTAAATTGTCCGACGGCTTCAAAGGAGCTGACGACGGTTAAATCTTGACCATTATGATGTCCAGGCTTGATCGTACCGCCATAGACAAAAACAGCGGGAATATTCAGCCGTGCGATCGCAATCATCGCCCCTGGCATATTTTTATCACATCCACCGATCGCCAGTACCGCATCCATACTCTGTCCGTTACAGACAGTTTCGATCGAGTCAGCGATCACTTCCCGCGATACCAGCGAGTATTTCATCCCCTCAGTACCCATCGAAATCCCATCGCTGATCGTGATCGTCCCAAATATCTGTGGCATCGATCCCGCAGCTCTGAGCGCAGCCTCAGCCCGAATCGCGAGTTTATTAATTCCCATATTGCAGGGCGTGATCGTACTATAACCATTTGCCAATCCGACAATCGGTTTGGTAAAATCATTATCCCCAAAGCCAACAGCGCGAAGCATCGCCCGGTTGGGAGATCGTTCTACGCCTTGAGTAATAGCTTGACTGCGTTTGTTGTCTGACATAAATTTTTTTAAACTCGATCTTTCCAGAAACGGCTGCACTTCTTCGCGCTATTCTCTCTTGAGAGCTGCTTCTGTCAGCGTCTATCTATTCTACGGGGTATTTGAATCCACTCGACAAATTAAGTTGTTAATTTGTGGCACTTAAATAACTGTCATGTAGATTTTCTAGAAAGCTCTCCCATTTGGATAAAGTAGGGATATCTGAATCGATCGCATACTTTAACTGCTATGACTGGCTCCGAACTCACCAATCCTAAATCTGACAATTCTACACTCCAATCCAGTCAACCCGTCCAATCGCGAGTTTCGCCGTGGTTGACCAAAATTATTTATCCCCTCGGTCAATATATCGTTCTTCCTGGCTTCTTTCGCGAGATTGAAATCATCGGCAAAGAATACATCCCCCATTCAGGTGCCGTAATTCTCGCACCCACGCACAGAACTAGATGGGATACACTCATTACTTCCTATACTGTAGGGCCGTATGTGACGGGTAGAAGTTCGCGATTTATGGTGAGTGTGGATGAGATGAAGGGGATTCAAGGCTGGTTCGTGCGCCGCTTGGGTGGGTTTGCGATCGATACTACCAAGCCCAGTATCGCAGTTATTCGCCATAGCATCGAGTTGCTCCATCAAGGCGAAATGCTAACAATTTTCCCTGAAGGTAATCTCATGCGCGATCGTGTATTGCATCCGCTCAAGGAGGGTTTGGCGCGGATTGCCATGCAAGCGGTATCGTTAAAACCCGATCTGGATCTGAAGATTATTCCGATTAATCTCGACTATGAGCATCCCTATCCCAAATTTCGAGATCGCGTTACCGTCGAACTTGGCAAACCACTACAGGTAAACGACTATCAACAATTTTCTAGTAAAACTGGTGCTAAAAAAATCCATCAAGATCTGACTCACTCTCTTGAAGATTTGATGCAGCAATCCTTACAAAAATCAACTTAAAATAGCTAAATATATCTTTAAATCTCTATGATTGCATCACCACAGTTTAACTATCTCAGCCCCACAGAATACCTTCACCTCGAAGAACAAAGCGATCTCAAGCATGAGTATCTAGATGGTGAAGTCTATGCAATGGCTGGGGCTAGCGATCGACATGTAACTATTTCTGGTAACTTATTTGCAGTACTTAGGAGTCACCTACGCGGCTCTGGCTGTCGAGCATATATGTCCGATCTGAAAGCTAAAATTGAAACTTCTAATCGCTTTTTTTACCCAGATGTGATGGTAACATGCGACGAGCGAGATAAATCTACCAGTAATTATAAGCAGTATCCTTGTTTGATTGTCGAAGTTTTATCTAATTCGACCGAAGCCTTTGACAGAGGTGACAAGTTTTCTGACTATCAGCAGTTGGATAGCTTGCAGGAATATATTTTAATTAGCACTAATCGCCAGAAGGTTGACTGTTTTAGACGAAATGATAATGGTTTATGGGTGCTGCAACCATATAGTATCCAAAATCCCCTAGTCCAGATTCAAAGTGTAAACCTAGACATCGATTTTGCTAGTATCTATGAAGATGTAGAATTCCAAGTTTGAACCAAAACTCTTGCCTAAAGTAATAGTGGTTCGCGATCGATCTGAGCATACAATTGCTTGCAAAGACTAATTTCCGTACCTTGACGATTCCAGACGACTCGATCGAATATTTGATGTAATAGAAACATCCCACGTCCTGACTCTGATTCTACATGGGGTAGGTTTCCTGGTAACTCTTGACGGTTGCGTTCTGGAGGTTGAAATCCACTCCCTTCGTCAGAGATAATCCACCAGTAAGCACCCTCTTCAAAACAAAACCTGACATTGACTTGCTTATGAGGATCGAGATTATTTCCGTGTTTGGCTGCGTTTACTAACGCTTCCTGGAGTCCTAGTCTAATTTCTGCGTGCCATTTGCCAGGAACTATCGACAAGAGGCGATCGACGATCGGACATAAAAACAGTGTTGAGGAAAAGCTAACTTTATCCCACTCAGACTTCACAGGACTTAATACCATAGCAACCTTTCAATCCCCTTGGGGCACTTTTGCTGGATTACAATCACAAACTGTTCGAGAACAGCTTGGCTCTGGATTCTCCGGTGGAGAAGCTATGCCAAAGTAAGTCGGAAACTACCAATCGATCGGCCTGGAGTAAGTACTCCTTTTGATAGATAGATAAGAACGCTCACATCTACCATTGTAATTAGAAAACAGTCGTTAGTCTAGGCGATCGATGGTAGTGTTTATACATAAATATACTACTATTGGCTGATACGTAAGGAAATATTAATATTAATATTACTTGCTTAGTGCTAAAAATGTGCCATTACATAGAGAGTGAAGTCTCAAAATTTAGGGTAGGGGCAATCGATCGATTGCCCCTACCCTAAATTTCGCCGATTGCAGCGCGATCGGCATATTTATTACCCTAGATCGCGGTGGACTCAGGGCTGGTAGCTGAAGCTTCACCTCTAGTGAGAAAGGCGACACATTCAACGTGAGCGGTTTGTGGGAAGAAATCGGCAGGTTGAACGTGGGTGAGCTGATAGTTACCTTGCTCGCACAGGATTTGTAAGTCTCTGGCGAGAGTGGCAGGTTTGCAACTGATGTAGATGATTTGAGCGGGCTGCATCTCTGTCAGGGCATCGAGTACGGCTCGATCGCAACCTGTGCGCGGTGGATCTAAAAGTACGACATCTGCTTGAATATCCAACTCCGGCAATAATTCTTCAACTTCACCAGTCCGAAATTCGACATTATTAATGCCATTGAGCCGAGCATTCAATCGAGCCTGAATCACGGATGCGCTATGTACTTCGATCCCGACTACTCGTTTCACCCGTTTGGATAAAGGTAAGCTAAAAGTACCAATTCCGCAATAGGCATCGATGAGGGTTTCTGTCCCCTTGAATCCGGCTCGATCGATAATCAGATTGAGTACAGCTTCAGCTTGCTCGGTGTAGATCTGAAAAAATGTATCCGCTTTGAGTTGAAATTGCAGATTGCCAAAAGTCTCACAGATAAACTCTCGCCCTGCAATACAACGGGTTTCCGAACCAAAGATGGTATTATTGGGTCGATCGTTGAGATTGAGACAGACTCCGACGAGGTTGGGATAACGCTGCATCCAGCGTTGTGCTTGTCCCTCAATGTCTGGGATATTGAGATCTGTAACTACTAAGGTGAGGAGAATTTCCCCAGTCCGACGACCGATTCGGAGCAGTAGATGCCGAAATTTAGGGCGAGTGTCGGGGATGTCGGTTACTTGAGTAACCATCGGGCGATTGCGGAGCTTGGGTTTAGAACTACCTCGATCTGTCGAACCCGCATCTTCATACTGGCTGACGATGATTTGTACTCCAGTGCGCCGCGAACCTGGCTCTCTGGCTCCTTTACTCTCTGGCTGATAAATCTGCCAACCCCGATCTTGGATATCCTGTTTGATTTCAGCTAGGAGGGGGTTCAACCGCTCATCTTGTACCGGACATTGATTGAGATTGACGATTTGATGGGTACCTTTGCGATAGTAGCCAGCTTTGACAGTACCTGAATCGCTCACACCTAGAGGATAGGTGACTTTATTCCGGTAAGCGAAATTGCCTTGTGCGCCGACAATCGGCGCGACGGGAGGTTCGGCAAAGCCACCGATCCGTTTGAGAGCTTGAATTACTTGATTTTCCTTGGCGGTGAGCTGGTAGTCATAATCAATATGTTGTAATTGACAACCCCCACACTTATCAGCCACGATACAACTAGGACGCACACGATGAGCCGAAGCAGTGACGACTTCTAATAATTTGGCGTGGGCGTATTGACGTTTGACATTAGTAAGTCTGGCACTGACTCGATCGCCTGTAACTGTATCTGGCACAAATACTACTTGATTACCAACTCGCCCAACGCCTTCGCCACTCTCGCTGACATCGGTAATCTCAACTTCTACTACATCCCCTTGTTTCAATGAATGGTGCTGGACAGGCTGTTCGCTAGAAACATCAGGAGCCGAATTATCAGGAAACATGGTTGGTTTTGGCAGGGGAGCAATCTACTATCATAACAGCTATTTAGAAACAGGAGCATCTACTATTTTTTCACTGTCAACTTTTAACTTTTAACTGTCAACTGTCAACTATGCCTCGTCCTAACTATGGTAATGCCGTCAAACAACGAGCCATCCAGTTCTTTACTGTGTTGGTTGACTATGCCAATGATGAATTGGACGTAGAAGAACGCCAACTGGAGCAGCTACAGCGAGATATTCAACTTCATTGGCAAACCGACAAGCGGTGCGTAATTCGGACGAAAGTTAGATACCTAGAAAATCTCACTAAGTTGGTAGGGATGAGCCTTACTGGCGAACAGATTAAGGAATCGATTAAATGCTTGACTGATTTTCTGGAAATTGTGGAAGATAATCGCGCTAGTAAAGGCGGATCGGAGACTTGGCACTTTACGCTAAATTTATGGCACGATCGATTCGATCGAGTTGCCAATATCCACAGGTTTGCTACTGAATGGGATCTCCGCAAATCGCCCCAAGATCTCACAGCCATTGAGACAGACTACTGGCTGGAGCTAATCCGATCGAGTCTGGCTACCCAACAATATCACCGGATTACTACCAATCCCTTGATGGGTGAAGACCGACTCAAATTTAGTCTAGATGAGGTCTATGTGCCGCTGGGCTTGGTGAAAAGACAGCGGATGACTATTTTTGATGAGCAGGAGCGGATCGATGATGGTGGGGAAGAAATCGGGACAGATACATCCGATCGGGTGGACTTAGCTGTGACGGAGGATCGATTATTAGCACAACTAGTTACCAATTCAGAACCAAATCGCGTTGCTATTATTGGCGAACCAGGTTCGGGAAAAACTACTTGTTTGCAAAAGTTAGCGGCGGGATTGCTCGATCGAGAATTACTGCCGATTTGGATTTCCCTTGCCGATCTTCAGGGGGAAACTTTAGAAAATTATCTGCTGCAAGACTGGCTCAAAATTGCTACGCGGCAAATAAATATCGATCCCAAGCTGCAACAAGATTTAGTAGCCCAATTTAAGCTGGGAAGAGTTTGGATGCTCTTGGATGCTGTCGATGAAATGGGTATCGATGCGAGTATTGCGCTGGCAAATCTGGCGCGACAATTGCGAGGATGGGTAGGTGGGGCACATATTATC
>JAJAZF010000553.1 GCA_026785875.1 Chamaesiphon sp.
GGCTCAGTGGTAGCTGTGAGTGCATAGTCACACCAATTAGGGACTAATTTCTTAGCCGATTGTGAAGCTATTCGCGTTGCTGCTCTCGTCGAGAGAACTTGCCCCCGAATCATCTTCAATCACAAGACAGTTAATGACATCCATTAGAGGAATGCCCGTGAACTTTGATAGCTTTACCAACTTACCGATCGGCGCGTTATCAGTCCATGCACCAATAGTCACTCTGTTAATACCGATCTCCTCAGCCACCGCACTAATCCGAAAGCCACGTTGCCTAATTAATTCCTTCAATCGCTTACCGCCATTACTCATGAGCCTATTCCGACTTGCTCCCATGATTCGCTGCTCTAAAAGATTCAACCACCTCCATTAAGGGAATGCCCGTAAACTCTGATAATTCGATTAACTTGCCGATTGGTGCATTGTTAGTCCATCTAGTTATCGTTTGAGGATCGACATCGATCGCTTCTGCTACAGCTTTCAGAATAAACCCACGTTTCCTAATTAATTCCTTCAATTCCTTACCACCGTTGCTCATTAGCCTATTGTGGCTACTTTAACTATACGTTAATTAGACGAATAAATCCATTGAAACAGATTAATTTATCTGATTATGTTATAGTAGAGAAGTCGCCAACCTCCAATTAAACCTCATTATTAATTGTGAGTCGAAAAGCGACGGCGATCGCAATAGTCATCACTAATTAGGGCATAAATATTTACCCCCTCAGTTTGCCCTTGCTTGGATAGAAGTCAAACAGACACAAAGGATCGAGTCAAACATCAGCATCGGAGACAACCAACAATGGAACAAACTTACGAAATATCGATCGAGAGCCACCTGACGCATCTCATCGCCGAATGGAAAACAGACTTATTCGATCTCAACTTCAAAGATCTCGATGGCTGGAGCGATAGCAACCGAGAGCTAGCAGCCTCCCAATACGCCTACATCAAATTCGGACTAATCCTCGAAAAAATCCGGAACGAATCCGCCTACAAATACTGCCAAGACAAGCTAAAAACCTTCGCTCAGTTTTGTAGACAAAAGCTCAAACTAACAGTCTGGCAAGCTAATAGCTATATCGAAGCCGCTGCTACAGCGATGTATCTAGCTAATTCTGGATTTGAGATCCTGCCCAAAAATTACTCTCAAGCGTCAGTACTCACCAAAGCAAAAAAGCTAGCAACGGGTTACTACCAAGACCATCCCATCTTAGAGCAAATATGGAGCAACTTAATTGCCAATAGCGAATCAGAAAAAATCACAGCTAGTGCAATTGAGAAAGCGATCGATCCACTTTACGAGCAAAAACAATCCTTAAAACTACCAAAGCGGATTCTCGCTCGTGCCAAAATTCAGGCTCGACTAAAAGGGATGACAGTCGAGGAATATCTGGATGAGCTGATGAATGGAGATGTAGAAGATCGCCCAATCGAATCCGATGATGAAGCAGCTAGTCAAATCACCGCAGAGATGTCCAAAATTGTTGACGAAGTGGAATTGCAATGGCTCGAACCGACAGCCGAAAATATTACCCTTCAGAGCGAACCTACTTCAATTCTTGCAGCAACCATCGCTAAAATTGAGGCAACCATCGCTCGATTAGACAATTTAAGATGGCGACTGATCGGGACATATTTTCCTCAAATAGCTGATGTGAGGTGAGGGAGATCGTGGGTGTCACCAGGGGGGTGAGGGGGATAAAAATAAGAGTGTGAAAAGATACATTATCACACTCTTATTTTCCCAAGCTCAATACCAACAACCTTTACCCACTTCCAGGATCTCGTCTCAATCCTTGGGGATCACCCTCGTCGATCGCGTACTCCGATCCTGGAAACTGAGCTAGCTAGATATGTAAATCACCCTCCAAGGGTTCCCTTGGATGAGTATGGCTCAAATTAGGAGAAATTTTGGAGCGGCTAGCAGATGAGAGCGGATACCCAATTGAGAGGATCTGGGTGGAAGAGGGGGGAAATGAGGTACCGATAAGTGTAACTATAAGTACCTCACTTGCTTTTGGTGCAGCAAAGCCCAAGGAACCAATCAGTTAAGTTGAGATTTTGGTGCCAGCAGTGACATCAAGCGCAAATATTTTATACAATAAGAGTAAGAACCACCTTACCTAAGTGCAGATGGTCGATACCACCGAGCAACAGACGGAACCAGTTGTCGTCGAAATCGATTGTGACCAATTGATTGGAGTCTTCACCAACTTTTTGCAATTTGATGTTGCCAATGGTGGTGCCAGTGGTGATACGATCGTCACTTACTGGACACAGGTTAAACAGTATCTAGAGTGGTGTCGCGATAGTACGCTCGAACCGATCGCGGCGACGCGGGAGACAATCAAGATCTATCGGTGGTGGTTAACACAGCGAGGGTATAAGCCCAAAACGATCGGGATTAAATTGACAGCAGTTAGTCGGTTGTATGATGCAGCGGTAGAATATGGATTGATGGGGGGCAACCCAGCTTGGGGCATTAAACCACCCACGGAATCGATCGATCCGGCGGCAAAAATTACCTATCTCGAACAGACAGAGGCTACTGTACTGCTCCAATCGATTAATACTCGCATTCCATTGAAAACCCTGCGAGATAAATTATTGCTCGGTGTGATGACACTCGAAGGGACGCGTAGTATAGAGATGCACCGTCTCAATTGCGGCGATGTGGTCCGCCAAGGAGAGCGGGTCGGGTTGAAAGTCAGTAGCAAGCGACATACGCGAATGGTGCCATTGACTCCTCAATTAGCACAGGTATTAGACCAGTATTTGACAATGCTGCGGGAGAATGGGTTTGACTGCATGGTGGATACTCCGCTATTAATCAATCTCAGTAATTACGGGCGCGGGGAGCGGTTATCGCGGCGGGGGATTCGACAGGTGGTGGACAAATATCTCCAGGCGACGAAGCTTAAATATATGGAAGGGAGAACGCTATCGGCGCACAGTTTACGGCATACAGCGGGGACATTAGCCCTGCGGAATGGGGCATCGTTGAGACAGGTACAGGATTTGCTGGGTCATGCAGATCCCCGCACTACGGCGATTTATGCCCATGTTGGGGACAGATGGGA
>JAJAZF010000554.1 GCA_026785875.1 Chamaesiphon sp.
ACGATGGACAATATTTTCCCTAGTATTAATTATCGGACTTATCGCCCACTCTAGAGCTAAAAATATCGCCCCCAATTTATTTAAGAAATTGGGGGCGATCTAGTCCGATCAGGGATTAATCACACCTGAAAAAAGACCCAGAAGGATTAAAGTTAAAGGTAATAAAATTAAGATGCCATTAATAGTCGTACCGATCGATGGCGTGATATTCTCGGGTGGGTTTAGTTCAGATGCGTGGCTATTACTACTCATTCTCATATTTTAGGAGATTGGATGACTAAGTGATGTTCTACTTTAGATCGAGCCAGCATAATTTACATCACTCGATCGAAACATTGTTAATCTAGAAATAGTCTGTCAAAATGAATATCTATTCCCATTGTTAAGGATGCGTTAGACAGTTGACAGTTGACAGCTTGCACTGAGCGTAGTCGAAGTGTTGACAGTTGACAGCGATTCGCCGCACGTAGGCAAAGCCTAGGGTTTAACGGCTCGCGCTCCTCTCTCACCTTTAGCCTACTAGTCGCCCATGTGATTAAGACACGCTGAGATCTTAGTTCGTGTAGGCGGACTTTGCATCACTAGCGGCGATTTCAATCGTTGTGCTGTCTATAGATCGATCGGCTTGTTGTAAACTATTTAGCATCGTTAGCAGCAGATCCGGTCATGCAAAACTCCGATGAAATTCTTAACTGGTACCAAACATTTACACCCAGTCAGGAGCAGCGAAAAAGCTGGTATGGTTCTGTTGCTCAGATATACGATCGAGTACGACCGAAATACCCACCAGAATTCTTGGATCGCGCGATCGAAGTGGCAAAAATCCCCGCGACTGGGAAGATTTTAGAAGTCGGTTGTGGCCCAGGTACAGCGACAATTGGTTTGGCTCAAATGGGATTGTCGATAGTTGCCTTAGAACCAAGTTTAGAGACTTATAGTGTAGCTTGTCAAAATTTGGCTGCATATCCTAATGTCGAAATAATTAACACAAATTTTGAAGAATGGGAGTCAGAATCTCGAACATTTGATGCTGTTATAGCTGCAACTTCTTGGCACTGGGTAGCCCCAGAACATAAACATACTAAAGCAGCATCACTTCTTAAAGATAGCGGTTCGCTAATATTATTATGGAATACGGCGATGCAGCCACCTCTTCATATCTTCGAGGATTTGACTGAAGTATTCGATCGATATATACCAGCTTTGGCAAAGTACAAATATCCAGAAACTGCACTGAGCGAAGTCCGAATATTTGCAAGCTCGGCGATGGGTTCTGGGCTATTTTCAGAGTTACGCGAAGAATCCCGATCGCATCAGATAAATTACTCGATCGATGATTATCTCCAACTTTTGACTACTTATTCACCTTGTATCGCTCTATCTCCAGAATGCCGACACGAGCTATTAGGACAATTGAGAGAGATATTAGCGCAAACTTGTGGCGATCGAATTCCACTTGCTTATCTTTCGGCTTTCCATGTTGCTAGTCTCACATCTTGCACCAATGCCTAAACCCTATTACTGTATGACCCAAGGGTACCCACAAGGGGCACCCCTACAGGTTAATTGTATAGGGGTGCCCCTTGTAGATACCCGAAGATCTACGCTTTTACTAGGATTTAAATATTGGTGCAAGATGTGAGTAGTAAGATCTGGTTTATTTCAATAGAGACAACTGTTCGGTACGATCGTCCCCTCCTTTTAAGCCTAAATGTTTCCGCGCCGCAGCCGTCACCACCCGTCCGCGTGGAGTCCGTTGGAGATAGCCGATTTGCAATAAATACGGTTCGTATACTTCCTCGATCGTATGACTATCTTCACCTGTAGAGGCTGCTAAAGCATCTAATCCGACTGGTCCACCATTAAACTGCTCCGCCATCGTCGTCAGCAACAATCGATCGACCCAATCCAATCCTAATGGATCGACATTGTAAATCTCCATCGCGGCACTAGCGATCGCTCCATCGATCTGAGCATACCCTTTTACCTGTGCGTAATCCCGCACCCGCTTCAACAAGCGATTGGCAATCCGTGGCGTTCCCCGCGAACGTCTGGCAATTTCTGCCGCACCCTCTAGAGTTACCGCTGTTTTCAAAATTTCCGCCGTCCGTTGAACGATTAGTGTCAATTCGTCCACCTCATAAAAGCGGAGCTTCTGCACCAATCCAAATCGATCGCGTAATGGAGCTGTCAGCGAACCGATCTTGGTTGTCGCTCCCACTAATGTAAATCTGGGGAGGGCAATACTCCGAATTTTAGCAGTAGCATTTTGTCCTTGAGTAATATCCAACCGAAAATCCTCCATCGCTGGATAGAGAATTTCTTCAGTTACTCGCGGTAAGCGATGAATCTCATCGATAAATAAGATATCTCCTGGCTCCAATCTCATCAAAATCCCATAGATATCGCGGGTACGTTCCAGTGCTGGAGCTGCCGTAATCTTGCAATTTACGCCCATTTCCGACGCTAGGATCAGAGCCATAGTGGTTTTACCCAATCCTGGCGGCCCATATAAGAGCAAATGATCCAAGGATTCCTGACGGACTTTCGCCGCTTGGATCGCAATATCTAGCACACCTTTGAGATCTTTTTGACCGATATATTCCCTAATACTACTAGGTCGGAGACTTTCTTCCTGAATCTTTTCTTCAGTGTCGGCGATATCCGCTTGTAATATCTCTGGGTCCACAGATGCTAACTGGATCGGGATCGCTGACTGCTTGGGAGTACGTTTCTTTTTCTCCTTGAGTGGTTGTTGGGCATCGGCGGCTGGCTGTTTGGAGGAGATAATTGCCATGTCAGATGGGAGATGAGCGATTTCTCTCATTATCTCAATTAATAGTCGATTAACTTGAAACTGCTAAAATACATTTAGTCCTATCAGACCGAGTAGTTAATCGCTCATGACATATACTCCCGAAGAACTAAATACGATCGCTCAAGCTCCAATGGCGATCGGGATGGCAATAGCACTAACCGATGTGGGGATTGTTTCGACAGCGATCGAAGCTGTCGCACTCTCTAAAGAACTAGCTGGTGCAGCCAAAAAATATCCAACTAACTCGATCGTCCAAGCTACTTTCTCCGAAGCAGCGCTCTCTAGCGGCAAGATCCAGCGCAATAAGCCAGATGTCAAAGCCGAAGATATCGAGTCTGGAGCGATCGTCACAAACGCAATTGCGACTGTCGATCGCGCCATCGCGACGATTGGCACTAAGGCTACACCTGAAGAAATTACCCAGTTCAAACAGTTTATCTATGCTTGTGCTGAAGCCGTCGCCAGTGCCGCTGGTAGCGGATTATTCGGATCGGGAGATCCTAAAGTCAGTCCTACCGAAGCTTCCGCCCTCTCCAAAATCAAAGCAGCGTTGAGTATCTAGCTGACTAATATTGGTTGTGATTCTACCTCGGCTCCTAAGTATTTTGGGCGGGCGACAGGATAAAGTAGAAAGGTAAGTTGACGATCGCCCTGTTTGACAATTTTGAGTTACTGCTTAAATCTTTACCCCACCCCAGCCCTCCCCTTGATCAAGGGGGAGGGAGCAAGAAAAGCCTCCCCTTGATCAAGGGGGAGGGAGCAAGAAAAGCCCCCCCTTGATCAAGGGGAGGGAGCAAGAAAAGCCCCCCCTTGATCAAGGGGAGGGAGCAAGAAAAGCCCCCCCTTTATAAGGGGGGGTTGGGGGGGTAACACCATCTCCGCCGAAGTCTAACCTGGGGGGTAACACCATCCCCGCCGAAGTCTAACCGACTTGTACACGGTAGCTCGATCGAGAGGAGAGAGTAAAAGATCTCAATGGAAGTCAGTATCAAACAAACAGGAGCGGGTCATTTATACTTGCATTCATCATTACAAATTGTCTACACCCCGACTCCGATAGTTATGACTGTAACCACTGAAATATTAGATCGATCGGTATCAACTCACCCGATCGAATCCGCGATCGAAACTTATCAACTTGGCAAAGTATATCGGACTGGATTTTGGCTCAATCGCAAAGTTGAATCATTAAAAGAATGTACATTGCAAGTCCAGCGCGGTGAAACTTTTGGATTATTGGGCTTAAATGGTGCGGGAAAAACTACTCTCCTCAAGACATTATTAGGCATTGTCAAACCCACGGCTGGTAGGGGACTATTGCTTGGTAAACCCTTGGGAGATCGATCGATCAAACAGAGAATTGGTTATCTACCAGAAAATCCCTACTTCTATGACTTTCTGACTGGTTGGGAATTATTAGAATATACCGCTGGACTATTTGAAATCCCCCGATCGATCTACAAACAACGCATTCCCGCATTATTAGAGCTAGTCGGTTTAGCCCAATCGGCTGCTAAGAAAAAGCAACTCCGACAGTACTCTAAAGGGATGGTACAACGGGTCGGCATGGCACAAGCTTTAATTAATGACCCTGAACTCGTTTTTCTCGACGAACCGATGTCTGGACTCGATCCTCTGGGCAGAAAACAGATGCGCGAGATCATCATCTCTTTGGGCGACCAAGGTAAGACGATATTTTTTAATAGTCACGTTCTAGCTGAAGTAGAACAAATCTGCAATCGAGTGGGAATCTTAGCCCAAGGCGAACTAATTTGTTGCGGTACCTTAGCAGAATTACTGCCAAATGA
>JAJAZF010000555.1 GCA_026785875.1 Chamaesiphon sp.
CTTTCCAAATCCTTATCAAATAAACCAATTAGAGAAATTCGAGGGGTATGGATTACTAATGTTGATAGTGATGTTTTGTTTACACGCGATCGATTAGCCACAGCGATTAAAGATCTCCGTCAGTTAAATTTTAATACGATTTATCCAGTAGTTTGGAACTGGGGCTACACCACCTATCCCAGCAAAGTTGCCAAAAGAGTAGTCGGTAGTAGTTTTATGCCCAAAAAATCGGCAGGATTATTAATTAATCGAAAGCTCAGTCGTACCGAGGGATTAGAAGGACGCGACATCCTCAAAGAAATGGTAACTCAAGGACACAAACAAGGAATAGCGGTGATTCCCTGGTTTGAATTTGGGTTTATGGCACCTGCAACTATCGATCCGGCTGGCTCCAACTTAGCTAAACTTCATCCTGATTGGTTAACCCAAAAGCAAGATGGAGGTACGATCTGGAAGGAAGGTAAAGATCCGCGTGTTTGGCTCAATCCCTTCAAGCCTGAAGTTAAAAAGTTTATCATCGATTTAGTCGTCGAAGTAGTCGGTAAATATGATGTGGATGGGATTCAATTCGACGATCATTTTGGATTACCTTCAGAATTTGGCTACGACAAATTCACAGTTAATTTATACAAGCGCGAACATCAGGGTAAATTACCACCCAAAGATCCTAAAAATGAAGAATGGATTAACTGGCGGGCTGACAAAATTACCGATTTAATGCACGACTTATTTGCAGCTATCAAAGCAACAAATCCTAAAGCGATCGTTTCAATCTCACCTAATCCTCAAACCTTCGCCAAAAGCTTCTTCTTGCAAGACTGGGCAAAATGGGAACGTCAAGGATTAGTTGAAGAGCTACTAATTCAAGTGTATCGCGATAAGTTGGAAACATTTATTGGCGAACTTCAAAAACCAGAAGTAAAACTCGCCAGTAAACATATTCCAGTTGGGATCGGGATTTTGACTGGTGTCAAACCAAAGCCAATCCCGATGAAACAAATTCAAACCCAAATCGCCGCCGTTCGCCAACAAGGATTAGCTGGAGTATCTTTCTTTTTTTATGAAACACTCTGGAAATTGACCAACGAACCAGCAGTGACTCGCAAGGAGGGTTTCAGACAAGTGTTCGCCCAATCGGTTGCGCGATTCTCATTGCCACAGGCTACGCCAACGCGCATAATTAAATAAGGGGTTGGGGATGAGGCTTAAATTAATTGATAATTGATAATTGATAATTGATAGCTAGGCGGGTGCCCCGCCCAGTTGTCCATGAAAGCGGCTCTCTCCCGCCTTTGTTTCTAGGGCGATGGAAGAGAGACAGCGACGCGCGTTCTGGAGGTTCCCTCCAGGTCGATCGCGTCAAGACAAGACAAGGCACCAAGCACAATCCACCTAAACGGTGGGGGATTTAAACCCCTGCTCTTTGTTGAGGAATCCTGATGTTTTGAAATAATCGACAATAAATAGTTATGGAATTACCTGAATTAGATTCAGAAACGATCGATCGAGTCCTGGAAATGGCTTGGGAAGATCGCACTACATTTGAATCGATCGAATTGCAATTTGGTCTGAGCGAACCACAAGTTATCGCCCTGATGCGCCGCCAGATGAAAGCCTCCAGTTTCCGCATGTGGCGCAAACGAGTCACAGGGAGAGATACCAAGCACGCCACTCGCCGTGACTTCATCGCCGGACGCTTCAAATCCCAAAATCACAAAGGATAGGTTTTGAACGATCCCAAACAACAAATCGAAGATCGTGCCCGTGCAATTGGCTTCCACGCCGTCGGCATCGCATCGATCGATCTATTTAGTACCCAAACCGCCGCAACACGCCTCCAAGAGTGGTTATCGTTGGGCTATCAGGCTGAGATGGCATGGATGTCCGACCCCCGCCGTCAGGATATCTATCAACTTATGCCCTCAGCCAAAACAGTAATTGCTGTCGCGCTCAATTATTACACCCCTCATCAGCGTCCAGAAAGTCCAGAATACGGCAAGATTGCCCGCTACGCTTGGGGGCGAGATTATCACAAAGTACTCGATAAAAAACTCAAACAACTAACTACTTGGTTGCGCCAAGAATTTGTAGGTGCAGAGGCACGTTATTACGTCGATACTGGGCCAATTCAAGATAAATACTGGGCACAAGCTGCGGGAATTGGTTGGATTGGCAAAAATGGAAATGTCATCAATCGTCAGTATGGTTCGTGGATATTTTTAGGCGAGATTGTAACTAATCTACAACTGATTCCCAGCGATCCCCATGCACAACATTGTGGCACATGTACGCGGTGCATTTCGGCTTGTCCGACCGGAGCAATTACCCAACCATTTGTTGTCGATGCCAATCGATGTATTGCTTATCATACGATCGAAAATCGTGCCGCCACCTTACCACCAGAAATCGCCAATAACCTCCAAGGCTGGGTGGCTGGTTGTGATATTTGTCAAGATGTCTGTCCGTGGAATCAGAGATTCGCTCAACCTACAGATGTAACCGACTTTCAGCCCTATCCAAGTAATCTCACTCACAAATTAACCGAGCTGGGATCGCTCACTGATGAGGTATGGGATCGCAGCTATAGAGCATCGGCATTGCGTAGAATTAAGCCAGCGATGTGGCGGCGCAATGCCATCGCAAATCTTCATACTTTGAGATCGCAATCGAACGTTAATTAGATTACAATCTTAAAACCAGGCTCGGATTCTCACAAATGCGTAACAATTCTAAACTTATCATTTTTGATTTTGATGGTACCCTAGCGGATACTTTAGGTGCATTGCTCCGAATTAGCAATCGATTGGCACCCGAATTTGGCTACCCACAGATTAGTGATGAGCAATTAGAAAATCTCAAATACCTTAGTTCCTGGGAAATTATCAAGCTTTCTAAGGTTGCCTTGTGGAAGCTCCCGTTCTTGTTAAAACGGGTGAAAGAAGAATTTCCCGGGGAAGTTCGGAATGTGAAATTATTTCCTGGGGTGATCGAACTATTAAATACCCTAAAACTTCAGGGCTATCGATTGGGAATTGTCAGCTCTAATGCTGAGGCAAATATTCGATCGCTATTGAGCCAAAATCAGATCGAACATCTGTTTGATTTTGTCACTACTGCTTCTACTTTTGGCAAGGGCAAGGCAATCGGACGGCAAATTAAGCAATATCGGTGTCTCAAATCTGATGTAATTTATATCGGCGATGAAATTCGCGATATTCAAGCCGCTCGATCGATCGAAATCCGCATTGTCGCTGTCGGCTGGGGATTCAATGCTCCTACCGCTCTGATGGATCGACAACCAGATCTATTGATTACCAAACCCCTCGCCCTCATCAACGCTTTAGCGCGTTTTTATCCTCAAACAACTCAGATCGCCTAGTTAATCAGTTGATAGTTGATAGTTGACTATTCGGGTCACAAAGGGGAGTACAGTTGTTGTCGCGCCCTGGAGGTTTCCTCCAGATCTCGCTGTGACAATACAGACAGTTGGCATTAACCAATAGATTGAAAATTTTTAGCTCATTCCCCACCGTCCGCTTCAACTTTGGCAGCACAACAGCTTATCTAGGCGTTTCCGTCATCTTAGGACTCAATCCCGCCCTATTTGCATCCGCTCAAAGCATACCGCCAATAGTCCCGCCGATCGAGCGATTGCCCCAGCCGATTCCGAGTGTTTTACCGAGCCAACCAGTCTCGCTCACACCCCCAGCCCCATCCCCTGAGAATTCGCCGTTACCAGCGACTGAGCAAATTAAGGTACTGCGATATGAAGTAGTGGGAAGTACGGTGTTTAGTGCCCAGGAATTAGCCCGAGTTACCCAACCATTTACCGGAGCAGTCACATTTGACAGGCTACAAGCAGCCAGAAAAGCGATCGAGATAGAGTCGCTCGATCGCCAGTATCTCACTAGTGGCGCGTACATTCCCACCGGACAAATATTATCGATCGATGAGGCGGTAGTCAGGATTCAAATCGTCGAAGGCAAACTCGAAGATATCCAAGTTACAGGCACTCAAAGACTCAACCCCGAATACATTCGATCGCGCCTAGCATTGGCTACCAGACAGCCCTTGAACAACGATGCGGGGACGGTGTGGAACAAGTCTAATCCTATGGAGTCCCTTTGAGGGCTGGAACTTGACCGGATGGCCAGCGGTGACGATTGTTGGGGGAGAGGTGGTGTTTGAAGGGGGGAAATTTAGCGAACAGGTGCGCGGGCAAGCTGTGACTTTTGGCACGTCCTTGTAGGGGAGTATGTCATTAATTATTAATTATTCTGTCGCTTCTAATCGCTGACGCAGTTTACTACTGAGCAGATCGATCGCGATAACAATTGCCAATAAAACTATCCCCATCGTTGTTGCTTTTTGATACTCAAAACCACGGATATAATTAACTAATTCAAACCCAATTCCACCCGCCCCGACTACGCCTAAAATTGAAGCAGCCCGAATATTATATTCAAACATATAGATTGTATACCCCCAGAGTAGGGGCATCACTTGCGGCATCACGCCATAGCGAGCTACCTGTGCCCAATTTGCACCTCCCAATCGCAAGGCTTCGAGCGATCGAGGTTCGACTGATTCGAGGGCTGCCTGATAAAATTTACCTAAATAACCGATCGTGTAAATCGCTAGTGCTAGTGTGCCAGCAGGGGCACCCAATCCAGTTGCCGAAACGAAGAATAAGCCTAACACCAGGGAAGGAATCGCTCGAACGACATTTTGCAGCCCATTAGCTAATATTCGTAGCCATAATGGAGCCAGATTACTAGCAGAAAAAATCGCGATCGGTAATGATAAAATTGCCCCGATTGTTGTTCCCCACAGGGACATTTGCACTGTTTCAATTAATTTAATTACGGCAACATCTAAAATCTGTAAATCTGGCGGAAATAATCGTCGGGTAAAATCGATCGCATTAGGGATACTATTCTGTAAGTCAGTAAGTTGGACGTTCAAGCCTTGCCAAGCCCATCCATAAATCAACAAAACTAACAAGGCGATTGCCCAGTTTTTGAGATACTCAATTAGTTTTGATGGAGTTTTTGTCAAACGATCGGTCATAATCGATAGGTATTTGAGATTAGTAAACAATCGACTAGACACTAATTAATTGCGGAAATAAATCGACTAAATTATTGGCTGTGCCCTGATAGACAACCCGACCGCGATCGACGATAATTGCGGTGCGTGCATAGACGGTGGCTAAATGTAAATCGTGGAGGACTGCGACTACTGTCATCCCCTCGCGATGCAATCGACTCAGGGTTTCCATCACTTCCCGCGCTGCCAAAATATCTAATCCTGTCGTTGGTTCATCTGCGAGTAAAATATCTGGTGATTGCCAGAGGGCGCGGGCAATTGCGACTCGCTGTTGTTGTCCACCACTGAGCCGATCTACCCGCCGATCTGCATAGTCGGCTAAACTAAACCTGTCGAGTAATTCGATCCCCGCCCGTCGATCTGCTAATGGCCAGCCCTTAATTGTTTGCCAAAAAGAATATCTCCCCAAATTACCACAAAGAATATTATCTAAGGCACTGAGTTGCGGCACTAATGCACCACCCTGAAATATCATTGCTAATTGCGGCGATTGGTGAGCATCTTTTAAATTGTCCCAATCGATTTCACCTGTTTTTAGAGTTAATAAACCCGCGATCGCTCGGAGTAAACTAGATTTACCAGCACCATTTAAGCCTACCAACGCCACGAAGTCCCCTCGATCGAGCGAGCAATCAATTCCATCCAAAATCGGTCTACCGACGGCTGTGGTTGTTTTACTGACGAGTTGACGGCAGGTGACGATCGGTGGCGATTTGAATTGGGGCGAGTGGAATTGTGCTGGTGAGACGGGAATAAAATCTTTCATTTGAGGTGAATCGATCCAAATAGTAGCAAATTTTGGCGGTGCGACTCCAGCACCGCCCGATCGTGGTAACTAGATTTAAGAATCAAATCCAGCTTTTTTCATTGATTCTCGCATCGGCTGAAGGTGACTATCCCCATTTACTTTGACCAACTTAGTCGAGTTGTACAAGTTTTGTAATAGCTTGTTATTTTTGGGCTGGTTTAATAACAACATGGCATTCACCAACTTAACGCGATCGGCTGGAGCTACACTATCATCGATCGCGACACCGTGAGCGGGTACACCAGGAGTTGAGTACAAGATCCGGAGTTTTTTGCTCTCAGCAGTGGTGATATAAGGCTCGGCGAGGGCGTATTCTGATACCGCAGCTACATCAGCTTGACCGCGTAAAACAGCTTGCAATGCTTTACTATAATCCCCACCATAGGCGACTTGCCCGAAGAAACCAGTCAGCCTGTCGCGGTTGGGTACCAGTCCATTATTGACTAAGGTACCTACAGGGAAAATAAATCCAGAACCGGAAGTTGGTGAAGTAAAAGCGATCCGTTTTCCTTTTAACTGTTCGAGCGTGGATTTGCTCGTTCCCGATGTTAGCGGGCTATCACTGGGCACCACAAAGATCGATTTATACGTGTGTCCACCAGAATAATTAGACCGGACTTCGGCCAGATACAACCCGGCATTAGCTAATTGCTGGGCTTTGATCGCTGGACGACTGCTCAAGAAGGCTACATCTACTTTATTTGCCCTGAGAGCTTCGACTGCGGCTGTTTCGTCAGAAACGATCGCCTCTACAGGTCTACCAATCTCCTGACTGATAAATGCGGCTACGGCATTAGCATCTTTCTGTAAGTCAGCTTTACCCGCACGGGTGGGAAAGGCGATGCGGAGCGGATTGGTTTGAGCAAGGCGATTGTCACTATTAATAGCAACTGGAAGTGAGTTGGTCGAGATGACCTTGGCAACAACGGCACTAGCCCCTAAACCTAGAGAGAGCGCGACGATCGTGGAAATAGTAGTAGAGATTTTCATAAGAATTTGACAGGGTGACAACTAGATTCGTTGGCGGAGCCTCTGTGAAGGAGAATCGCCACGATTTACTATATTGAGATTAAATATCATTAAAATTGTAGATGACTCCCAATAACATTGCAATATATTCTCAATTAATTATCGTTACAACCAGAGGAATTAACAATGATCGATCGATCGCTCAAAACCTGAGTTCGATGAAGCGGAGGCTCACCAAACCCAGATGGCGCAATAACTTCAGGTTAAAAATAGATTTATCCAAAATTTTGACACGTTAAAACCTCCGCCTTCATCAGACAGTGCATTCCACCGCGATAATTCTACCCAAGCAGTATCAGGCGATCGCTCGTGTTGCAGTTTTTGGTAGTTTGGGTAGCTTAAAATAAGTCATCTCTAGTTCGCTTCAGCATTACCTCCCTTAACAAAAATCAGGGGTACAAATTCCCTACTTTTAGGCGGATTGTTTGTAGGGTTGACGGCTGAAGATCGTGCGCCGATTTTTGTAAGTATTGCCAATACATTGCGAGATTTGGGTAATCGCGATCTAGTACAACTAGAGAACTTTTTGCAATGTCAATTAGACGTATATAAGCCTGTAACTCAGCACTTGATATTTGTCATGGATGGTGCGTTGCCAAATATCCCCGTGGCGGCATTGTACGATCGATCGCGTCAAGAATATCTAATCGATCGCTATCCAGTAGCAGTGACACCTGGACTACAAATTTTAGGTGCAAAGCAGTCTGTAGGTAATCATTCTGGGATTTTAATTGGTGGTTTGACGGCTAAATCCGCGCTCGTCCAAAATAATAAACGCGGGGACATCTTAGTAAGTAAATTTCTCTAACTATCTGGGTATTATAAATACATCGTTCGATCGATAGTACAATTTAATTCCTTAAC
>JAJAZF010000556.1 GCA_026785875.1 Chamaesiphon sp.
ATACTCCCACATCATTCATGACCGCAACACCATCCCTGACATCCATCCGTAGCACCGACAAACTCACCTGGAACTGGCGCGGACACCAGATTAAATATACAGTTACAGGTGAGGGTCAGCCGCTGTTTCTAATTCATGGCTTTGGTGCCTCGATCGATCATTGGCGCAAGAATATCCCCGGATTCGCTGCGGGTGGCTATCAGGTATACGCGATCGATCTACTCGGATTTGGTGGCTCTGATAAAGCTCTCATCGACTACAGTATGGAACTGTGGGAGGAATTGGTCGTAGACTTCTGGCATGAGTATATCAACCAACCGACGGTATTTGTCGGTAACTCGATCGGTGCTCTACTCAGTCTGATGTTGGTGGCACATCACCCCGAAATTAGTGCGGGTGGAGTATTAATTAATTGTGCGGGTGGATTAAATCATCGCCCCGACGAACTGAACTTCCTGCTGCGGAACGTGATGGGCATATTCACCAATATTGTCGCATCCCCAGCCTTCGGTAAATTTATCTTCGATCGAGTCCGCCAGAAATCCCGCATCCGCAGTAGTCTCTATCAGGTCTATCCGCGCCGTGAAGCCGTCACCGACGAACTCATCGACATTATTTATGAACCTGCTTGCGACCCAGACGCACAGGCGGTTTTTGCCTCAATTCTCAGCGCACCCCCAGGACCGACTCCAGAGTCGCTATTACCTCAAGTCACCCAACCGCTGCTAGTATTATGGGGCGAAAATGACCCTTGGACACCGATTAAAGGAGCCACTGTCTATCGAGAACTCGCCGCCGCAGGTAAACCCATTCGAGTCGTGTCAATCCCCAATGCCGGGCACTGTCCCCACGATGAGTATCCAGAAATTGTTAATCCAGCGATTTTGGAATGGTTAGAAACCTTTGGCGCAGCTTCTATGGTGAAAAATAAAGACAACTAAGTATGAGTACGATTAAGGTCGAAGTCTGCGAGATTTTAGAGTTAAAAATCCATGATAATGCTGATGCGCTGGAATTAGCAACAGTTCAAGGTTGGCAAATGTGCGTTAAAAAAGGCGTACATCAATCTGGAGATTTGGTTGTTTATTTCGAGCAAGGAACCGTTCTGACTAGAGCAATAGCCGAACGGTTGAATGTCGGTGCATATCTATCTGAAAAAACTGATATTAATGGCGATCGAGTATTAGTAGTTCACCGGATTAAACTACGCGGCGAACCATCCTTTGGATTGGTAGTTCATCCCGAATTGGGGATGAAATTAGGCGAAGATGTAGCCGAATTTTATCAAGCAACAAAATACTATCCCCCAGTTAAAGCGCAAGCAGGAGATAGTGCTAGTGACGATCCATATTTTCCGAGATATACCAATCTGGAAAATATGCGCAGCTACCCTGATTTATTAGAGAGCGGCGAAGCAGTCGTCGCCACCGAAAAAATCCACGGGACAAATTGTCGAGTGGGCTTTGTTTGGCACGCCGATGAAGAGCAACCGACGATGATGGCTGGCTCAAGAACTTTGCGGCGGAGAGAACCAGAAGATCCCACAATGATGGTGGCAAACACTTACTGGTTTCCCCACACTTTAATTAGCGTTAAAAATTTACTCGCAGATCTACAAACTCACGGGCATAAACAAGCGATCTTATACGGTGAAGTTTATGGACAAGGAATTCAAGCTTATACCTATGGTGAAAAAAGGATAAATTTCCGCGCCTTCGATCTGATGTTGGATGATAAATATGTCGATTATCCCATTTTTCAATCTCTATGCGATCGACATCAAGTAGAACAGGTACCATTAGTTTATGATGGTGCCTTTTCACTAGATATTATCAAAGGATTTTCTGATGGTGATTCACTCATTGGCGGTAATCACGGTAGGGAAGGAGTCGTAGTTAAACCAAGGATCGAAAGGGACGATCCGAAGTTTGGTAGGGTAATTTTAAAGTACATTGGCGATCGCTATTTATTTGGTAAAGTCGCCGAACAAGATACCACCGATGTCTAGAAACCATATTTTGACAATCAGTTTTCTGGATGAAAACCTAGAGAAAATAGCTAATCTGTTAGTCATTTAATCTATTGGTTGAGAAAAGGTAGAAGGCAGAAGGCAGAAGGCAGAAGGCAGAAGGCAATGTGATTTAAATGTTCGACAGCTTAATCTCTATTTAACTGATTCTTGACTCATAGACTATGCACCCAACTACGATGTTTATTATTTAAGATTACAAATGATATTTAAAAACTTTTTTAAACTTTTCATCACCTGTCTGATCTGCTGGCAAATAGCCATGCAGCCCAGCCACGCTCTACTCCAATCCAAATATTACAGCTATCGACAACCCAGTTTTGATGGTACGGGTAAATATTACATGGGTAGAGAAATCGCCCAGGTGATGGGGCATCAAGGCGCAGGCTGGCTAGAGCGTCCAGATCGCGCCACAGAGGAGCAACCCCAGAAAATGATCGCCGCATTGGGATTAAAATCTACAGATGTTGTAGCGGATATTGGAGCGGGTTCAGGCTATATTTCGCAGCTTTTAGCTGGAGAGGTACCTAAAGGAAAGGTACTCGCCGTCGATGTACAACCAGAAATGATCGAACTTTTGAAACAGCGGATCACCAAAAATAATATCGCTAATATCCAACCAAAATTGGGCACAGAGCAAAGTCCAGAATTACCCGCAGCAAGTATCGATCTCGCCATCATGGTAGATGCTTATCATGAGTTCAGTTATCCCCATGAAATGATGGTAGGGATTGTCTCTGCACTCAAACCAGGCGGGCGAGTTGTCTTAACAGAATATCGCGGCGAAGATCCGCAAGTTTTTATCAAGCCGCACCACAAAACTACTCAAAAACAAATTCAGCAAGAAATGAAAGCGGTAGGACTAAAATTGCTTAAAAATGAGCGTGTTTTACCTCAGCAGCATCTATTCTTTTTTGGTAAATCGTAGTCCTCGTTTTGCACGAGATTTATCATCAGCGGATAGAATCGATCGATGCGATCTTTGTTGACTCGATCCAAACAGCCTCGGCTCAAGCAAACTAACCCCTAAGCGCAGCTATTACCACCCCGGCTAAATTTCGCCAAGTGGGATAAGCCTCAAATTTGAGCAGTTGTCGCGCCATCCCCAATAGGTGCTTGTGAGTGACAAACCAAGCCGGAGTCGGGAAGATCCGAAATGGTGCATAGACGACAGATTTTTGGGGCCGATCGAATAGATAACTATTGTGGACGAAACCGATCCCCGAACCGATATCCGCCAAGGTATTACCAGGATAGGCACCCCAAGTCGTCGAACCCAAATAAAATAACATTGCCGACCAAATATTTACGCCGATCGCGCCATACTGGAGACTGGCGATTGCACTGTCGAATTCTGAGCGATATTTTTGCTGAGTCTGAGCGTCAATTAACACCGTACATGAGAGCGTACCCCAGACTCGATCGTTCGCAAATTCGATCGCTTTAGTCAAAAATTCAGGGGTAGATTGAGACTCGATCGAGACTTGGGCTAATACTCCACAAAATGCCTCCTCAGTCAGAGCATATTCGCCCACTACAGCGGGTACATCGGGAATTATCGTCCAGGGTACGATCTCTGGAGTATGCGCCCCTAATGGCTCGGATTGGGGGTACTTGTCGAGAAATGCTCGATAGCGATCTTGGGCACCTGGATAGTAAGCTTGACGAGGGGGAACGGCGGCTAATTCCCGTCTGACAGCAGCCAAAAATTCATCCTGCTGCGCCCAACCAGATGAGGTGACGAGTAGCTGTCCTGAGGCACAATTAAAACTAGCATTGTGGGCGATCGTACTTGCCACCTGACGCGCTTGAAAGGTAAGATCGGACTTTGACCATGTTCCAGGGACGACTAAAATTGGCGTGACACAGCCGAGTTCGGAGGTGATAGGCTTAGTCAAGCGAGGTGTACGAGCCGCTTTTCGCTCTTGCTGCTCACCCTGTGTCGCACCCCAAACGATCGCATCGTGGGTACGATGGGAACCAGTAATATGAATCGTCTCAATCTGCGGGTGTTGACACAGATATTCGCCAACTTCAGCACCACCATAGACAATCTGGAGCGAGCCAGCCTGAATCAACGGCGCGAAGGCTTGGGCTAAATACGTCCCCATATAAGCATTCACCGGATTCATCTTGACGATGACTACCTGATTCTCGCTAAATAACTTCGAGAGCACATCCATCGCCACAATTGCCGAGATATTCCCCGCACCTAGAATTAATCCCACCTTACTAGCAGTCGGTTGGCGATAGATCCGTCCTTGAGTGGGTAACGTTCCTGGTTCTAGCCACACCTCGCCCCGATAGCCAAGGTACAATAATCGCTCGATCGTATTTGCGGGTAATACTTGTGCCACAAATTGCCCATCTTCCCGTTGTCGTTTGGGTGGGGGAAGTCTTCCGCCAGCTTGGAGCGTCGTCATCAACAGCCGAATATTTCGCACCGTCGAGATCGCCCCAGCCACTAATTCTTCTCCCGCCAGCGACGATTGAGGCTCGATTCCTTTGGCTTGACAAGCAGCCATCGTCCAATCATCGGCAATGGTAATAGTGCGATCGAGACAGCTTTGAAGGTATGCTAATCGTTGAGAAATACTAGTTTGCTCCCATTTATCTCGATGACAGTGGAGACTAGCGATGACTCGATCGATCTCGTCGAAGTTGGTAGTAACTGGGGTGGGGATAGTACTAGTCATAGACAAACCTCTGTGATGATGAGTTGTACTCGGCGTTGCTGAATCGGGGTATGATTTCTCTGTAGGGGTGCCCCTGTCTTGAAAAGGTGCTTCACTTGGGGAAACCCCAA
>JAJAZF010000557.1 GCA_026785875.1 Chamaesiphon sp.
GATTCTGGCATACACAATACTAGTTCAAAGTCTTCGCCACCGGATAGAGCTGAGTCTAGAGCGGTATCTGGAAACATTTGGGATAATGAAGGAGAGATCGGCATAGTCGATCGAGCGAGTGTCGCTCCTACTTTACTCGCACGACAAATCTGGACGATCGCATCTGCTAATCCATCGCTACTATCCATCCCCGCAACTGAAAATACTTGACTTGCATTCGCTTGTAAGCGTTCGAGCATCGGGAGAATATCTAGTCTCGGCTGAGGAAGTTGGTGTGCTGAAATTAGTATTTCTCGATGCTGTTGGAGATCTGCTGCATCGATCAAATTACTAGCGTCTTGTCTCAATTGAGGATCGAGGAGTAATTGTAACCCCGCATGAGAGTCACCATGATAACCCGTCACGACGATCGCATCGCCAATTTGGGCAGTCGATCGCTTGATAATTCGATCCGTTCTCACCGCACCCAGAGCGGTAATCGCTACAGTCACCACACTCGATCGCGTCAAATCTCCACCAATAATTCCGGTTCCATACCGCTCCAAACAAGCCTGCATTCCCTGATAGAGCACCTCTAGCCAGACAACAGGCAACGTTGGGGGCAAACTCAACCCTACTGTGATTCCCAGGGGTGTAGCACCCATTGCAGCTAGATCTGATAAATTGGCAGCAACCGATCGCCAGCCGACATCAAAAGCTGTGGTGGTGCGATCGCTAAAATGCACGCCATCGACTAATACATCGGTTGTCACCACTAGCTCATAGCCTACTGGTACCTGCACGATCGCGCCATCATCACCGATCGTATTTGGGAGACAATAGGGCTGAATTAATTTTAATAATCCTGACTCGCCCAAATCGCTAATTAACATTTCGGTCGTTCTTGATTTTGGATACTCCCGTACCACCTAAAAAATCGACAATCGAAATCCATAAGTTGCTTGTCGATCGCACCATCCACCATCTAATTTGTCACAGGTACGGGAGTAAATCTATTATCCACCACGATCGAGCGTCAAATTATCAGTGTTGACTACGCCTATTTGCCTAAACAATCAGAGATCGATCTGCTCAAGCGCGATCCCCATCCGCTCTGTAAAAGTCACAAAAGTTCGCGAAATGCTCGTGCGTCCCCATGCTCTGGTAGACTTGTAAGCGACTCAAATCCCTATAAATAGAGCTTTTTAGGAGCAAATAGCAGTGGAAAATAGTTTAGGTTTAGAAATTATAGAAGTAGTTGAGCAAGCCGCGATCGCGTCAGCACGCTTAATGGGGAAGGGAGACAAAAATGAAGCCGATCGTGTTGCAGTCGAAGCAATGCGCGAACGGATGAACAAAATCCACATGCGCGGACGCATCGTCATCGGTGAAGGTGAGCGCGATGATGCTCCCATGCTCTACATTGGGGAAGAAGTGGGGATTTGTTCTCAACCTAATGCTGCTGAACTTTGCACCATCGATGAACTGCTCGAAATCGACATCGCTGTCGATCCTTGTGAAGGGACAAACCTCTGTGCATACGGACAACCTGGCTCGATGGCTGTATTAGCTATCTCCGAAAAAGGTGGTTTGTTTGCAGCTCCTGACTTCTACATGAAGAAACTCGCTGCACCCCCAGCAGCTAAAGGCAAAGTAGATATCAATAAATCTGCTACCGAAAACCTCAAGATTTTATCTGAATGTCTCGATCTGCCGATCGATGAATTAGTCGTCGTCGTGATGGAACGCGATCGTCATAACGATCTGATTGCTGAAATTCGGGCTGCTGGTGCGCGGGTTGCTCTGATTACTGACGGTGACGTGGGTGCAGCGATTAACTGTGGTTTTGCAGGTACCAATATTCACGCGCTGATGGGTATCGGTGCGGCTCCTGAAGGAGTCATCTCCGCTGCGGCTCTACGTTGCTTGGGTGCTCACTTCCAAGGACAACTCATCTACGATCCAGCCATTGTCAAAACTGGCTTGATCGGCGAAAGCAAAGAAGCAAATATCGATCGACTCAAATCGATGGGTATTAACGATCCTGATAAAGTCTACACCGCTGAAGAACTCGCTTGCGGCAAAAACGTGCTGTTTGCTGGTACTGGGATTACTTCGGGGAATATCATGAACGGCGTTAACTTCTTTAAAGGTGGCGCACGTACTCACACCCTAGTTATTTCCAGTCAGTCCAAGACTGCTCGGTTTGTCGATACCATTCACATGGTTGGCAAACCTCAGACAGTCAGTCTGCACTAGGCTTTAAGCTTTACTTTAGGCTTTAGGTTGTCAATATTGGGCTTTGGGTGCTAATGAGTCAAGCATCTTGCTAGTGCCCTAACGCCTAACACATAATACCTAAAGCCTAATCTAGTTCCCTAAAGCCTAGAGCCTAAAGCCTAACCTAGTGAAGAAGCATCACAAACCATTTAGAAGTCATCTATAATTAGCGCAGGATAAGCAGCGATTATATACAATGATTAAACCAGCTTATCGCTGGGACAACATAATCATATCTAGATATATTGCGTTGTCAGCGGTTATATGTCCGTAACTTATATAACAAAACTTTAAAAATCCTCACTTTTTGAACGCGGAGTAGACATGAATATTGCTGTTATCGGTTTGAGTCATAAAACCGCACCTGTAGACATCCGCGAAAAACTTAGCGTTCCCGATACGCAGATGGAAGCAGCGATTCAAGCCCTCTGCAATTATCCCCATATCAAAGAAGCGACGATTCTCAGTACCTGCAATCGCCTCGAAATTTATATTGTCACACCTACAGCCGATCGCGGCGTACAGGATGCGATCCAATTTCTAGCAGAATTTAGTAAGCTACCGCTCAAAGAACTCAAACAACATTTATTTATCCTGCTGCACAAAGATGCGGTGATGCACCTCATGCGCGTCGCTGGTGGTTTGGATAGTCTAGTTTTGGGGGAAGGACAAATCCTCGCCCAAGTCAAACAAACTCACAAAATCGGACAGCAATATCAAGGGATGGGTGCGATTCTCAATCGGTTATTTAGACAAGCTCTCACCGCAGGGAAGCGGGTACGGACTGAAACTAGTATCGGTACGGGTGCAGTCTCGATTAGTTCGGCTGCGGTAGAATTAGCACACATGAAAGTTGGGAATTTTGCCAACCATCGGATCTCGATCCTGGGTGCTGGTAAAATGTCGAGACTATTGGTACAACATCTGATTTCCAAAGGTGCGACAGATATTACGATCTTAAATCGATCGGTAAAACGCTCCGAAGAGCTAAAACTGATGTTCACAGCGATCGATCTCCAACTCCAACCGATCGCTGATATGATGAGCGCGATCTCTACTTCGACGCTCGTCTTTACTAGTACATCAGCCACCGAACCATTATTAAATGCGGCTAAATTAGAAGCTGTGCTAGATCCTCATCACTCGCTGATGATCTTTGATATCTCTGTACCGCGCAACGTCCATAGTGATGTTAACGATCTAGTCAATATTCAAGCCTTCAACGTAGACGATCTCAAAGCCGTCGTCGCCCAAAATCAAGAACGCCGGATCAAAATGGCTCAAGAAGCCGAAGGTATTCTCGAAGAAGAAGTCGAAAACTTCAATAGTTGGTGGCAATTGCTCGAAACCGTGCCCACAATCAACTGTTTGCGGGATAAAATGGAGACAATCCGGCTCCAAGAGTTAGAAAAAGCTCTATCGAGATTGGGAGCCGAATTCGGCGAACGCCATCAAGAAGCGATCGAAGCTCTCACTAAAGGGATTGTCAATAAAATCCTGCAAGATCCGATGGTACAACTCCGCGCTCAAGAGGATGCCGATACCCGCCGCAGAGCCATGCACACTCTCCAGGTATTATTCAACCTCGACAGCGAACAGCTCGGCGCGAATTCTAATGTATAGGCTTTAGGGTTTAGGCTTTAGGGTGAGGTTTTAGGTTTTAGGGAAATATACCTCAAGCTAATTATGGACATTTCAGCATCGATCGAACATGCCCTCACCAACTACTTCAGCCAGTGGCTCATCGCCCATCCCTATCTAGCTTGGACGATCGCCCATCCTCTCCCTGGAATTGGCTTACTACTACTCACGATCTTCTCTCTATGGGGGCTAATTAAGGCGATCGGACGTGGGATCGAACAAACATGGCTGTTTTTGCTCACAACACCATTTAGACTGCTCCAGCCAATTTTTGGGCTGATGTGGAGTTCGATTCGATCGAGATTTGGGCACAATCAGCCTAGCGACGAACAGTTGAGTGTGAGATCGCTCCCAAATTCACCAGAGCGGATCGACGACATTATCGATCGATTAGAGATCCTCCGTCAAGAACAAGATGCCCTACTCCGAGAGCTATCCTCACTCGCGGGTTCAGCTTCCCTAAAATCTAATCCTGGCGCGATATCGGATACTCAGTATCAAAATCTGTACGCCAAGTTACTGAAATAAAACCAACTCCAACCTTTAGTACCTAGTACTGCTTAAACAGATATGCGATAATTAAGGTATGAATGTATCGTTTGTGTAGCTTCTACTCTCGTAAATTCAGTAGCACTGCTGGACTTGTCTCAAACCTTTTACCGAAATTTGAAAAATTGCAAGATTGTAATTCAGTGGAAAGATTAATTAACGTACATATCGAGAAACTACCTGAAGGCTACTATTTAGCCACCTCTGATGCTCTACCTGGATTAATTGCTCAAGCTCCAAGTCTCACTGAGACTCTAGCAATTGCTCAGGATGTTGCCAAGCAAATATTGGCAGCAATGGCAGAACGAAATCAGCTAGTCGCATGTTTCCCCACAATCGCCGACGAATTTGATTGCCCTCTCGTACTAAGTAAATAAGCGGGATGGGTAGGTTATCGGGATTTAGATATCGTGAAGTAGCTAAAGTGTTAAGAGTATACGGATTCGCGCTCGATCGACAAGCTTCTGGCAGTCACGAAATCTGGTTTAATGATAACAGCGGTAAATATACCACCGTCCCCAACCACAATGGTGATATGCCTGAAGGTACTCTGCGTCAAATTTTGAAGCAGACAGGCATTGAGACTGATGATTTTCTCTATCATTCTCATTAGGGAATAGTGAATCTGGTTCGATATATACGACACGACAAGACCCAAACAACCTAGCAAGGCTTTGGGTCTGTTGCGGAGTCGGATAAATTCGATATTCAATCGATTAGAATCGATGAGCGTACTCAGGATTTACTAATTTTGGTAGGTACCGAAATAGAAATAGTAGTTACCCCCAATGGTAAGTGGAGATTCGATAGCCAAGTCGATCGCGAGTCGAGAAGTTTAAACCGCAGAGTCGAACAGGTGAGAGTATACTCAAGTATCGCCCCAATTCTGACAAGCCTTCGACCTAGTGTATACTCTCTGATATAGCTAGTGAGGTATCTTCCTAAATCCTCTCCCTAC
>JAJAZF010000558.1 GCA_026785875.1 Chamaesiphon sp.
ACGATCGTCCAATTGGGGACTAGACTTGTTTCATCGCAATGGTTGAAATGGATCGAGAAATATCCACCGCAAAATTATATTGTCGTCGTTAATGATGGCGAACGTCACGATCCCAGTCATTTAGTCTCACTCAGAATTGAGTCTGACATCGCTTATCTCTGTCAGCAGTTACCTCATCTTCCTACTTCGGAATGGGTGCAAAAATTAAGAGCGGCTTCAGATAGAATCGGCATTACAGCCGCTAAATTTTTAAAAACCTCCAAATTAACCGAACCACTCATTGCTCGAACTATTTCCGAACTCATGCCCAGTCAACACGGCTTGTGGGTATCGAATAGTATGCCGATTCGGGATTTAGATATGTTTGGTATTGGTGCAATTGCTGAAGATTCCGAGGCATTAAGTCCGCGCATCGGGGCAAATCGAGGGACGAGTGGGATTGAGGGTGCGATCGCCTCAGCGACGGGATTTGCAGCAGGTTTACAGGCTCCAGTGACGGCAATTGTGGGAGACTTATCGAGCTTACATGACTTAAATTCTTTGGTACTATTGCAACGCAGTATCCAGCCAGTCATTGTCGTAATTATCAATAATGATGGTGGGGGAATTTTTTCCTTTTTACCGATCGCCAAATCGACCGAAATATTCGATACTTATTTTGGTACTCCACATGGTGCGAATTTCTCCCATGCAGCAGCGATGTTTGAGTTGGACTACTATCATCCTCAAACTGCTGATGAATTGATTCGTGACTATCATCAAGCATTAGTCGATCGTCGCAGTGCAATAATTGAAGTTACAACCGATCGATCTGAAAATTTATCTTTACATCAAGCTCTCAATTTGAATATTCAACAGCAATTCTACTAATCTTTTTTGATTTAGCATAGTAAGTTCGTTCATTCAGTTGACAGTTGACAGTTGACAGCTTGCACTGAGCGTAGTCGAAGTGTTGACAGCGACACAGGCATGGCTGAAATACGGGAGGTTTCCTCCCGTATCGCCTACCTCCTCTCCCTTTTAGTGAGAGGCTTTAAACCAATTCTTTTCGGTAAAAAAATGACAATTAAATTAATCGCTACGCCTCAGGAACGAATGGGGATTATTCAGGGAGATATTACTACGCTGATGGTAGATGCGATCGTCAATGCCGCAAATAGTTCTTTACTCGGTGGTGGTGGTGTGGATGGGGCAATCCATCGCGCTGCTGGTAGAGAATTATTAGCTGCATGTCAGCAACTGAATGGTTGTCAAACTGGCTCGTCAAAAATCACTGGCGGCTATCGACTAACGGCGAAGTATGTGATTCATACTGTCGGACCAGTTTGGCATGGTGGTAATAATGGCGAACCAGAATTACTCGCTAGTTGTTATCGCCAGAGTCTAGTTTTGGCAGTGGCAAATCAGATAAAAACGATCGCGTTTCCAGCCATTAGTTGCGGGGTTTATGGTTATCCGATCGAGTTAGCTGCGAAGATTGCACTAGAGACGGTGTATACTTTCTTGACTCAAGATTCCACGATTGCAGGAGTAAGTTTTGTCTGCTTTAGTGATGATAATTATGATGCCTATGTCGAAGCATTTGGAATGCTATGATTTGATAATGCTGCGTAATGAATCAAAGAAAGTTGGATAGGAAATTGAGGCAGCTTCAGCTCGGTGGATGGTAGTTTTTCCCTGTGCCATAATTGCGGCGATCGCCAGACTCATGGCAATCCGATGATCTGTGAAACTATCTAACTCCGCTCCAATCAACTCTCCTCCACCAGTAATTTCTAAACCATCTGGTAGCTCGGTAATTTTTGCACCCATTTTAGTTAACGCTGCTGCCATTACTTGTAGTCGATCGCTTTCTTTTACTCGCAATTCTTCAGCATCTCTAATTATCGTCGTTCC
>JAJAZF010000559.1 GCA_026785875.1 Chamaesiphon sp.
ATCCATATCTTTTAGTTGATTGGGATGAATTAAATATTCAAGCGCAGGCAGGCGATGCACTCATTAAACTGGGTGTATACCTTTCACCAGAATTGAAAAGTACAGCAGCTAAATCAAAAGGGTTGCAGAACGTAGAAACTAATGCTCATCTTGCCAAAGTATTCGATCGATGGAAAGCTCAGAATGACCCAAGATTGGCTATTTGGGGTACTAATTTAAACGAACATCGAAAAGCTACAGTGGTTGAAGCATTGCTATGGCAGGACTATGGGCAGCAAGTTATTGCTGCAAATGCACCCGCACAGCTAGCAGATCTATTAAGCACATTGCTAGTTCCAGGATCTTAAATTTATCTCTCAACAAATGTTGGGTACATCCAGCGAACTTCATACAGACAAAGTTAGCTGGATATTATAACTTTCTATTTTTGCTAGCTTCTATCGCCACGGAAATCTAGTCTGATCTCGATTTTCTAATATGAAATATCGCCAGTCACAACTATCAGTAGAAAAATCTTCATTTAGACATATTTTAATTGAGTCTGGATACTCTTTCTCTACAGTAGTAGTAATCCAACTATCTTGACTCCTTAACGTCCATAACTTAGATTCTGCTTGGAGACTTGCCGATTTCACCAATGGGAGAAAATTTTCAATTATTGATAAGGTTGAGTTGACTCTAGTTTCATCTTCAAGCTCCTCAAATAAATCGTAGCGATCGGTTGCACCTACACTTACGAAAAACTCCCAAAGTCTTATAACTTCTTCCATTAACCTTAGACAATCGGATTCTAATAATGTTAGCTGACCTTCATCGTCCAAATACTCAACTGATAAATTTCCTACTTTTACTCTGTTTTTACAAAGACCACTAATATTATTCTCAACTTGATAAGAATTGACTCGATCGCGAAATGCATCATGCAGCATAATTCGCGCACCCGATCCTCCCGTTCCAAACAATCGATCGAACCTAGAATAATATAACGCCCCTTCCAATACTGCTGGCTCCAATGTCTCTAGCGAGAATTCATCAGGTCTAGCAATCAACTCAGCTAACATCAATTCATCAGGTGATAGGGGCAAATCCATCTTCGCGGCATTCCTTCCAGCGGCAAAAGATAATATTCTTGATAACTCTTCGGCTGTACTTGGTAACGTACCATCTTCATTCACTACTTCAAAATCTAGCATCATACAATTTTTCCCTAGGTTAATTTTCTGTCAACTCTGATGATTTTAATACTCGCTCTTGCTGGCATCGGTCATGAATTATTTCCATCTGAGTCATTAATTCTATAAGCCGTCTTCATTGCACTGGCGAGATTGGCAGTATATGGCTCGATGTTGCCATTCTTTCCATAGCCCGCATCAAATAATTTGGCAACAATCTCCTGATTGCTCCAGTTATCAGATATACCAGCTTGAATAATATCTCTGAACGGCTTGTCTGTCAAAGGTTTTAGCCAGCGTTTAATGTCTTTACTAATAAACTTATCACTATCAATGGTATCTATATCTATTGATTTAGCAGTATTCTCTTTGTTACATTTTAGAAGTGGCCACTCCCATATAATCTTGATCTCATTAGCGACACTGGGAGGATAGGGTTGAGTGTTCTTCTTCTTTCCATAACCCGCTTTAAATAATCTGTTGACTATCGTCTGATTAGTTGAATTTTTAGAGACCCCAATTTGAATAATTTCTCTGAACTTCTCATCTTTTTCTAAAAGATCGACCCATATTCTAAGCTCCTTACCAACTAACATTTTATTAGAGCCACTATCAATGGTATCTATGTCTGGCGATTTGACAGTATCCTCGATCGCCTTTTCTTGGTCAGTAGTCGAGATGGCGATTGAAGATGTGTTGACTCGCTCATCAATAGTTTTAACTTCTGCTAGCTCTCCTCGCAGTTCGATCGACATACTACGGACAGCCGCCATTATTTTCTGTTCTGACGCTTGAATTAGTTGCTCTACTTCATCTCTTTCCATACCCATAGACGAGGATAGCTTTTGCTCTACCATTTCTAGACGATGTACAACAGCCGCATCGCTCGGATCGGGGGCGCGATCGATTGGGATGCTACTGGTATTCGACTTTGCGATTAAATCTAATACTTCCTCTCTGGTCAATCCATTAATAGGTCTGTTACTTAATGCTCTAGGTAAATCACCAAGTAATTGACTTTTGAGGTAAGCAACTATCCCACTTCCTAAAGATGTGACGATATTACCCTGTTTGTCTTTACGAGTGATATTGTACTCAGTACAATACTCAGCTATCTTCGCTTCTAATTCTGACGGCAGGTAGACCATCACCCCTCTGTTTTCTGTAGCCATTTTAATCTGTATTTTTGTACTAAAGTACTTAGTATATTCTAGTAACAGACTAAGTACAATGCTCTGCGATCGATTTGGAACGATGTCGTTGGGATAATCCCTCGTTCTAAAATTCAATACTAATCACTCGATGCTGGTGTAGTTCTACATATATCTGACATTCTGCACTTCGGAAAAGTAGCATCAAGAAAGCCTAATTTTACGTCGTTGTGATTGATAAGTTACGATCGGTGGTATCGACAGGAGATCGAGTTTTTGTGACTAATATGTGTCGTAAAAATGAAGCGCGGAATGTGGGATACAATACTCAAGGCTAGCGAGCGAGTCGGATACTCACAAGCAAAGTAATATACTTAGTATGTTATTAATTCTGTTTAGTGCTATACTAGTAACATGCCTAATAAATTGGATATGTCGATTATACGGTTGATTTTGCCGAATGGTTGCTCGACAGAGGACTTTACAGAATCGAAGGTGTAAGTGCCAGCGAAACAATAGTATTAGAAGAAGATGATGAAGAGGAAACCTATGAAATCGAAGTTGTTTTGCTCACAATTGATGACATTATGCGGACTGGAGCAGATGGCAACATCTCCGTTCACTTTGTCGGATCGATCGTCTACATCGAGAAAGGTCAATTTACGGTAGCTGGCTTTTCGCCCCTCCTCGTCATCGACGGACAGCAGCGGCTTAGTACCGTTATCCTCCTGATTGCTGCGCTAGCTAATGCCCTAGAGGGACTCGAACCAATCGATGGTTTTTCCCAACAAAAACTCCGCAATCGCTACCTGTTAAATCCTGGTGAGGATGGCGAACAGCACTTCAAGCTAATTCTGTCGCAGACTGATAAAACTTCACTGATCTCGATTCTCGATGGGACAACGCAGCCCCAATATTACTCGCTCCGCGTCACCGAAAACTTTCACCTGTTCGATCGATTGATTCGCGAACGGAAAGACGATCTGGCGACGGTGTGTAAAGGACTTGCCAAACTGATGGTCGTCGATATCGCCCTCACCCGCGATCGCGATCATCCCCAACTGATTTTTGAGAGTATGAACTCGACTGGGCGGGAACTGAGTCAAGCTGACTTGATTCGGAATTACATCTTGATGGGACTCGAACCAGTCCTCCAAACTAAGCTGTACGAGCGTTACTGGCGACCGATGGAAGTGAAATTCGGTCAGGAAGCTTATGTCACCCACTTCGATGGCTTCATGCGCTATTTCCTCACCGTTAAGACTGGGGCACTACCTAAGATTGGTGAAGTCTTATATCTTCCGGCGATCGCTATGCCTGATTCCGAACAACTCGATGAACAAGACTTTCGCCACATTTGCTAAAGCGATCGATAAAGATTGTTATCTGGAGAGCATTCAGGCGCATTTCCTCCGCCTCCCTTCTTATCGCCGCTTCCCAACTGATGAGGAGTTCAAACGGGAATTTCAGACTAAAGACCTCTACAACTTCCGCAACCGCAGCTATTGGCTCAGACGGTTAGAAAATTACGATCGCAAGGAGTGCATCGCGTTAAATGACTACACGATCGAACATATCCTACCCCAGAATCCCAAGCTCTCTCCAGCTTGGCAAACGGCGTTAGGTAGCGACTGGCAGCGAATTCAACAGACTTATCTCCATACCCTTGGCAATCTCACCCTGACGGCTTACAACTCCGAATATAGCGATCGACCATTTCCTGAGAAACGGGATCTGGAGAATGGGTTTAAAGAGAGTCCGCTCAAGCTCAATCGGGGATTAGGCTCGATCGGACGGTGGGGTAATGGGGATGTGGAAGTGGGGCTGGCATCTCTGGCGGAGATTCCTTATGCGATCGGCTTGGTGCGTCAGGCATTGGAAAGACAGATGGGCGGTGTTGAATGAGATCGATCGTATTTACAATAGTCTCAAGACAAAGCTGTCAGGATTCATCACAAGCTAATAACAGACTAAGAACAATACTTTCTATGGGTAGTGACAGATTATATCTTAATACAATCAATAGTCACAAAAGATCGAAGTATTATACTTAGTCTGTTATTAGCTTATGCTAGTGATTTACTCAGGGACAAGACCAACGGACGAATAATGGCTCCCCATAGCTTATCAACCTAATACCCTCACGTTCTGCGGTGGTTGGATCGAAAGTTACTGTGTATTGCTTTCGATCGATTGATCGGCTCCAAATCTGTTCGCCAACTGACTCAAAATTGATTTGGCGAGACTTTAGCAGATTAGAAGTAGTGAATAGCTGCTCTATTTCTGATTGGCTAATTGGGCTGGGTGGTAGGGTTTGAGATATTTCAGCTATGTCGGCGGCGACATCCATCGCGACTAAATCGTCTACCGCAGGGCGTAAGGGTGGAGCATCGAAGATTTTATCAAATTCTGCCAGTAATACGCCTTCCTCGGCGGGATCGGCACTCATCACGGCTCGTTCGATCAAGGTTGGGACTTGGGCGAGAATGGGTTGGAGGTTGCCAACTACCGATTGAAAGGCATTAATTCGATCGCGTAGTTTGCGGTAGACTTTAGCTTCGACGGTGCCATCGTAGTAGAAGTTGTGAATCCTGACGGTAGGGGCGATTTGTCCGATGCGATCGATCCTACCGATCCTTTGTTCGACGCGCATTGGGTTCCAGGGCATATCATAATTAAGTAGTACGCTACATGTTTGCAGGTTCAAGCCTTCACACGCTGATTCAGTACAGAGCAGAACTTTAATTTCACCCGATCGAAATGCTGATTTAATCTGTTCTTTAGATATCTGTACCCACTGATCATTTTGATAAATCTCGCCGCCACGTCCAGAGTAGCAGGCTACCTGAGTACCATAGATTTGATAGAGATTATCGCGGAGATAACCCATTGTATCGGTGTATTGGGTAAAAACGATCGCACTTTCTCGTTGATTCAATTCTTGACGGAGGATAATCAGAAAATTGGAGAGTTTACTATCTTCACCAGTATTTTCAAATTGACGCAATAGTTTTTCTAATTCAGCAATTTCTCGCGGATCTGTGGGTGGGTTAAAATAGGCTTCTAAACCTTGAATGATGTTATCATCAGCATCATCTAGATCGTTAAGATCGTCATTGGTGATACTAATTCCTTCCAGGCGACGTTTCAGAGATTCTTGAACGGCATAAAAAGAGCTAGTCAGGCGTTTGCGATAGAGCGTCATTAGAAAGCCTAAAGCTTTACGATTTTCTTTTTGGGCGAGTTGATAGAAATGACGTACATAGTCACTTACTGCTTCGTAGAGTTTGGCTTCCCGTCGAGGTTCTAGGACGATCGCGTTATCGCTGACGATGCGGGTGGGAATATCTCGATCGATTAACCCATGATGATAGTATTGCCGCAGGGTATCGCGAGTATGACGAAACATGAGATCTTTGAGTGGTGTATTTGTCGTCAGATATTGACGAGAAGCTGCGATAAATTCTTTATCTTTTAAACACTGTTTGTGGTCGATAATTTTTCTTCCCTTTTCCCAGGTATCTTGTAATCGATGGGCGAGCAATCTATTTTGCTATTGGAGGTGGGCATTTAATCTATGGCAAGGTTTACCACCGCGTTGAAAATAATCGGTAGACATCTGTTGCCAAAAGTCTAAAGTATTTCGATCGATCTCACTGCTGAGAGTCGCAAAATAGTTGCAGAAATTATCGCTGTAACTCCAATGTCCCGCTAATCCGAGTAGATTTAAAAGGTCGAATATTTCCACCGGATCGATTTGCATCGGGGTGGCGGAGAGTAATACTAGAGCTTGAGTGCGTTCTTTTAACTGTTGTAATAATTCGAGGAGTCGATTGGGTGTATCTTTCCGTTCTTGGGGAGTTGGTTTAAGTAATAAGGAATGAGTAATAAGTAATAAGTAATAAGTAATAAGTAGGTTGTGGGTTGTGGGTTGTGGGTTGTGGGGATTAGGGTTTAGGTGCTAGATAGTTGGAGAGATTAGACAATAATCTTTGATGACGATCGACACTAATCATTCCCATCGAGCCGATCGCTTCTTTTCGTTGGATTACAGAGAGAAAAGCCAATCTAAACAAGGATTCTTTGACTAAGCCACTTGCGATAAAGTCGTCATCTTCTGGTCTAATTATTTCATCGAAGTCAGGGATATATTGCTGGAGTTGCGTACTGATGCCACAAATCAGCAGATCTCCATACTTGGGCATCTCTCGTAAAATCAAAGCTGGACGATTCTTCCGCTGTCCATCAGCTTGGAGCATTGCCGCCAGAATGATATTACCTTCTTTCATAGTTGGAATTAAATTCTTTTATTTGAGATAGTTCATAATCTGGTTCATCATCACTATATGCTCGATTCAATCCGTTTAAAGACAGAGTATACCATTCTGATTCTTCTGATTCTTGACGTGTCTCTACTGAAGAATTTAGAGTCACGATTAGTTGAGTACCTTCGGGGAGATCGATCGGTTCGATCGGCTCGATTCTACCGTTTTTGACTATAGCCAATAGTTGAGTAGACATAAATATGTTTAGTATTTGGGGAAACTGTTACTCGATCGACTAATTTACTATCGATCGAGTCCTCGATCTGGTTTGTCCATCACTAAATGATAACACAAGCCAGATTGCGCCCTAAACCTTACCCACGCGGCGATCGCTAGATTGCGATTCTCTTTACAGAGAGGCTTCTGCGCAGGCAGAGGCTACGCCAACGCCAACGATAATTAGATTGCGCTGTTCGAGGTTAGAATCCTCCCAAAACCCACACCCTAAACCCCACACCCCACAACCTAAACGCTCAATACCAACTGCTCTACTACCACCTTCGCTTTAATCTCATCCATCGCCAATCGCAACGAAACCAGCGAATCATATTCTGAGGTGCTTTGTGGCAATACTTTGAGAGCGATTTCCATTGTTTTGATGAGGGCATCGCTATCCATTAAGCCAGTGTTTTGCATGAAGCGGCGCACTAATTGCGGGTTGTATTCCTCCTCATAAATGGCAATCGGGGCGTGGAGCGAGTCTACTAGATAGAGAGATGAAAATCCACCTTCATCGAGGCTGAAGGCGCGTTTTTTCAGGCGTTCTTTGGGTGTTAGCAGTTTGCAGTTACCGCCAGTGGAGGTGATGAGTTTGTAGACTTTGCCTAAATCATCAACATTAAAACCACCGATCTCGAGGGCTAATTGTCGGGCTTCATCAAATACAAATTCCCGTGCTTTGAAGGCATCCCAAGCTAGGAGATACCACTGAGTCAGGGGATCGAATCCGGCGGTGTCGGTTTGGACTAATTTACGGAAACGGTAATTGGCGATCGCACGGCGGGCTTCGGCAAAAGCTACTTCTGGGCGCACTTCTTGTCCACTACTGTCGAGGATGGGATAGGCACTGGAGAATACATTCAATGCGGAGCCAAAGGCACTCAGATAGAGGTCGATGTAAGATTAAGCGCGTGTTGTGTAGATGCTCTTTCAACAGAAGCTCTAGCAGTATGCCAAATAGACAGTCTACAGTTTCGATCGACACATCGATCGAGTACCAAAGCCAAATAAGTAATAATCGCATCCGCCCTCTCTGGATCATACTTATTACTTATTACTTCTTCCTTAATACTTACCTTAGCTGCTTGGGCTTTGATGACATCATCCTCGATTACGCTGCTACAGTTTGGACATTTACCCACGCCACGGGATTGAGATCGGAAGCGATGACATTCAACCCATAACGCGCCGCCTCAAAGGGAATACTCCCGCCGCCCGCAAATGCGTCTAATATAGATGGAGTGCGGGTTCCCCAGGTTTTTTCGCAGAGGATTTGCAATTTCTCGATCGCATCTTGACTGGGTGGAGTCTTGTATAGCTTGGTATCTTGGTTTGCGACTAATCCTAACAATCGATCGAATTCCTCTTTAGTGACTTGAGTAATGAGTAATAAGTGGGAGGGTGAGAAGTAATGAGTAATGAGTAATAAGTAATAAGTAGGAAAGAAGTAGGTAATAAATGTTGAGAGATTAACAAACAATTAGTAATAAGCGAAAACACTCATTATTTATTACTCATTACTTATTACTTAATTACCCTCTCTTCCTTACAGCATTTTGTTTAAGATTTTTAATCGTGACTGTTAGAATCTTGATGATTACTAATATTTCGTCTTGCATTAAGGAAAATTCATGTTCTGAAGCTAATCCTGACTTGAGCATAATTCTAATCCATTATTGCGTTTCAGATGCTTCCTTCAACGCGATCGAATATTTTGAGATAAAATCATTTGTCGATTGAGCATAAACAGCCTCAGCACAGTTAGCACCGATTGAAGTACCACTCCTTAAAAATTGTTTACTAGCACCTTTCCGGCATCATCATAGTGTCTCTTACTTAGAATGGAATATGACTTAATTACTCGAATAGCAAAAGTCTCAGCCCGTTCCTGAATAATAATTTGATAATCATCCATCCATTTCCCACCTCTTCCTCATTACTTATTACTTATTACTCATTACTTATTACTCATTATTTAACAACACTCGCATCGCTTTGAGTGCATTCGATCGACCATTGGTAATCATCGCAAACCAGTAGTTGGTTTCTTCATAGCTCATCGCGGCGATCGGGTTTGACGGGGCTTATTAGTTAGAGTACCCCGCGATCGAGAGTGAGTAACAAGTAATAAGTAATAAGTAATAAAGAATGGGTAGTTTTGTCGGGCGTGCTATCCCAGTGGGTAACGCACCAGATCTTCTTATTTTATCCACCAATCTTAGCCCAATCTTAATATCGGTGCGTTACGTTACCCGACAACACACTCTCCTCCTAACTTATTACTTATTACTTATTACTTATTACTTATCTTACTCACTAATCTTAACCGTTCGAGTGGATTCCGATCGAGTGCCTGTTTGATAGTAAGAATTTCTACTCATCGATGGAGGAACTACGCGAGCTTCTTTAGTAACTAATTCATCATTACCATAGTCAGCAACAACCTTAAAAACGGTAATGCGATCGACAGTAGCTTCATACTCATCAGATGGACGTAATTCTCGATTTAGCTTTACCTTTAATTAAACCCGTATCTTGAGCGGGTAAAACATAGTGCATCAAGCCTAGTGGTGCTTTGACTAGATCTCGATCGGGATAAAATAAATGGCGATACGCATTGGTTAGAGCAACCCGTACTTCCAAATCTTTAACAGCACTACGCTCTTTGAGTTGCTTCTGTTGGCTTTCTGATAAATCTTCCAATCTGGTTTGATTGCCAAGAATATTAGCAATTACCTTAGATCGCGCTAGATCGATCGCTCGTTCCAATTGTTGCTTATTCGCCACTAGAAATAACACGCGATTTTTACAAATCCGAAACGTATTCGACTCTCCCGCATTATTGAAAATTCTTTCTACCAAAGCTGGTGGTGGCGAGTGAGGGAGTGGAGGAAAATTGTTCGCCCTACCCAAGTGCTGTAAGGTGGTTTACCAGCCGCTAGATATTCATCATCTTGGATTTGAGCATAAGCCTCCCGCCCGCTAGGATTATAAATATCCGCACCGATCGATTGACGCATTGGCGATCGTTCGAGTCGGGTGGTTAAATCATTGGTAATTTCCTCATTTACACCGATAGGGAGATGATGGGGATGAATTAGGGGTATCCAGTTGGTATCGCTTTGATGCTCCCACAGATATTTGACTACTTGCATCGCTATTACCCACCCGTTTAGCTCTCGCTCGACGTAAATAAGAGGCAATTTCATCAAGTACAATCACACTTGGCTTACCTTCAATCAGTCGCTCCAATACTGAAGTTCCAGGTGCAACCCCACTCTTATCGCTACCCTGTAATAGTTGATATCCAGGAATTCCACCAATTTGATACGCAATTTCGCCCCAAATCGTGTGAGTAGTCACTCCTGTATCAGTGTGATAAATTCCATTCTCTGGATCTAATTCTCGACCATCGTTGGCGTAGCCTACCGGAGGTAATCGCCGCTACAGCTACATTACAACTGGGAATCATCTCCAAATCCACAAATCGCTCTAAACCCGCGATCGTTGGCGAAGCCTACCGTAGGTAATCGTCCCTGCTTACAAATATGCCATAGAGCGATCCGATCGTGAGTTTTACCACCCCCAAAGCTAGTTTCTAGCCGAATTACAGGCGAACCAGTAGATTTGCCCGCTAACCTGCTAAATACCTCCCGAATCAAGGTCTTAATCCCGTCAGTAGGGAAAGTATTCCTAAAAAAGACATTAGCATCTTGGTAAACCTGTGGTGCTTTACCCGCCACCACCAACTGTAACGTAGCCGCAAATAAATCGAGGGATAGTTCCCCAGCGGAAATTTCGTCTCTGGGAATACAGGTGGTAAAGATCGAAGGGAGCATACAGATAACTGAGGCACTGGTATTTGCTCTATAGTGCCCACGACAGGCTAAAAGCTACCAAAACTAGCTCTTGTTATGCCAAATTTTATTTTTGTCCTGAAAGACAACACGATCTTTGGAAGTATACAAATATAGTACCCATAGGGTAGTGCAATCATAACAATCTGATTTCATTTGTGGGAATTAGCTGAAGTAAAAGTCCTCTCTCAACGCCTCAACAACATTATGTTCGATCTGACGATCGCGGGTAACTTCGCCTGTTTTACCAGACCCTATACCAATAGCAGTCCTGTAAGTTATGAGGCATTAACACCACCTGCCGCACAAGGAATTTTGACGGCGATCTACTGGCATCCAGGCTTAATTTGGCAGATCCACGAGATCGCGATTTTGAATCCGATTCAGTACGAAAGCATTTTGTACAATATGCCTAGTTTTCGGGCACCGACAAAGGAGCAGCAAGATACTCGAATTACTCAGTTGGTGAGACATTTGGTTTTACGGAACCCAGCTTACCGAGTACTTGCAGATTTAGTCACCTTAGATCCTCAAGCAATCCCGATTAATAAAGCCGTTGGCTGTGCAACTAAGCGATTGCAAAAAGGGCGGCATTATTTCCAGCCTTATCTGGGTTTGAGCGATTTTGCGGCTACTGTCCGATTTACCGATCGCGATAATCTACCACAGCCACAACCGATCGAACAACATCTCGGACAATTTCCCCATTTTGCGCTGTATGAACCCTACGATGGCAAGGGCGAAGATACCGGAATCATGCGCCGCCCCAACCGTGTGGGCGAGGTTGCGGCTACTTTACACCGCCGATCTACTGTTTACTTTGAAGATGCTGAAATTGTTAAGGGTGTAATTAGGGTGCCACCGATTCCGACCGATCGATATCGGCAGTTAGTAGCAGAGGCAACGGCATCATGAAAGAGTTACTAACGTTCCCGATGCCTGCAAATCAGCCCGTAGAGCTGGGGGCAAATACGATTCATGCCATCATCACGATCGATCGAGATGGTCAGATGGTGGGGGATATGATGCCCTATCAGGATAATAAAGGGAAGATGCTCACGCCGACTATGCCCAATCGGGGTTCACAGGTTATCGCGATCGCTGGCAGCGATACGGTGCAATACTTTAATCCAGACCACGAACGACATTATCGATCGACCATCACCCGATATGAAGATGTATTAGATCGATTCAACGTTCCAGAAGTTAGTGCAGTACTAGCTTTTGCTCGATCTAGTGTTGTGAGAGAGTTGGATTTTAGCCAGATTAAAGTACCTAAAGATAATAAAACTCAGCAAGCCGATTTCAATAAGGTGCGGCTGGCTTTTATCTATGCACCGACCGGAAAATACCTCCATGAATGTCAGTCGATTATTGACTACTGGATCGATCTACGCGGGAAAAAGCCTACCACTGGCGGACAGATAAAATGCAGCATCACTGGTAAATTTGGCACCCCCTTGACTAGTGCTACTGCTGATGTCAAATTTGGCGCGATCAATGGCAAGTTGTTTAGTTGCAATACCGATGATGCGGTCAGTTTTGGTAGTCCCAAATATGCCAGTACGGGGGTAACTACCGAGACATATACCGACTTAGTACAACGTCTCAATTACTTGGGGAATAGTGATGACAATCGACTGAGTATTGGCAGTCAAAACCTGCTGATTTGGACTGATGGGGCGATCCTTCAACCTCTGTTACAGGGACTTGGATCATCGTTGCAAGTAGCTAACGATAATCCCGTGGCTGCGGTCAAAAAGACTCGTAAAAAGGGCGGTACAGAACCGATCGAGATTACTGATACCTCGCTGGAGGGCATCAAACAACGATTGCTGAGTTTGTGGAGAGGTACTCATAACGTCGTTAAATTAGACACCAGCCATTTTTATGCCACAACGATCACGGCGCAAAATGGGCGGTTGGAGTTAACGCCAATTCGGAAAGCTGGATTGGTAGAGGTGGTAGAAAATATCGCCACTTACCACGCCAAGCAACTCCGGTTTAGTCCTTATAGTCGCCCACATTGGGGGTTTCTAGATGCAATTTATCCAGTAGTACCGCCCACATCTAAAAAACCTTATACCGATCGCGATCGAGGAGCTATTTTTGATTGTGCTGTGTATGGCAAAGCTTTACCTAGAGCATTGATAAGTAAAGCTTTGGGTAGGTTAAAAGTCGAGGGAGTACCGATCTCTAGTACCAAGCATCAGATTACTGTGAGCAA
>JAJAZF010000560.1 GCA_026785875.1 Chamaesiphon sp.
TGGAAGCTATTCTATAGTTTATTTTTACTAAATAATCAATCTCGGTTTGGATAAAGATATTTATTCAAGCTTTCTGCTGCACTAAATTAAATTAATACGATCTTATATTTGATTTTAGTTTCAGTTAATATTGTAATAATTACAACTAGTTGATAGGTACTGCTAAATTAATTTTCCTAGTTTTTATTGATCGAAGCATACCCCATTTTGGTGCGTTCACCCTGAGGACTAGACAGAGCGATTTCTGCTAAATGGTCTTGGTTTGTGAATTTATTAAATTCTATAATATTATCGCGATCTACAGCGTCTTCACTGATTTCTGATTTAAATATTTCTTCACCTGAGTTACTATTATTGTGATATACAGCTCGAATTTTATCAGCGATCGTTAGATCGATATTTTCTTTAACAATATATTCTTTTACGCATGAATGTAGGATTTGATTAATATCGCTAGGATTATGATAACTACTGAGAATAATAACTTTGATATGTGGATATTTTGTGGTAATGATTCGAGCTGTTTCTAAGCCGTCGATTCTCGGCATATCGAGATCGAGTAAGATAATATCGGGCTGTAAATATTCGAGTTGCTCGATCGCGCTGTAACCATCTATGGCTGTACCAATTATCTGCATGTCTCGGTATGGTTGAAGCACCGATTTAAGTTTTTCTCTGACAACGCGTAGATCGTCTACTAAGAGGATTTTAATAATCTGTTCGGGCTTCTGATTAGCAATCATGGATGATAAATTATTAACGATCGGGTTAATTTTCCGAACCAGCGATAAATAGCAAATATATTAATCTAACTCAATCGATATTATTCTTGAATAGTAACTATCTGTTGCTGATTTAGGTGATAGTATTTTCTCCGCTTCGCCATCAGTTGGTGGTGATTACCACTTTCAATTAATACTCGTTTATCTAAAACTAAAATTAGGTCAGCATTTTGGACTGTTGAGAGCCGATGGGCGATGATAATCGTACTCCGATTGCGGCGAATTTTCTCTAGATTAGTTTGAATAATCCGTTCTGATTCGGTATCTAAACTACTAGTTGCTTCATCAAATATTAATAGTCGAGGATTATTTAATAAGGCTCTAGCGATCGCTAGTCGTTGGCGTTGTCCCCCCGATAACATGCTGCCACCTTCGCCAATTTCAGTATCGTATCTCATCGGCATCTTATTGATAAATTCATCCGCACCAGCGAGTTCTGCTGCTCTTTGAATTTCTTTCTGACTAGCACCAGGTTTGGCTAGGGTGATATTAGCCTTGACAGTACCGCTAAACAAAAATGTATCCTGATCGACAATCCCTATTTGCGATCGCAAGGAATGAAGTGAAATAGTTTTCAGATCTTTACCATCGATCGAGATCGATCCAGTTGTCGGCTGATATAGTCCTAAAATTAGTTTTGAGAGCGTTATTTTCCCCGAACCACTCCTACCGACTAAGGCGATCGTTTGCCCAGGCTTAATCTCAAAATTGATGTTCTCTAGGATATTACTCTCAGCATCCTGGTTATACCGAAAGGTAACATGATTAAATTTGACATATCCCTGTAATTTATCGAGCGGCTGGCGATGCTCATCGCGATCTTCCTCTGGTTTGGCTTCAATCGCATCACATAGCCGCTCGATCGCAATCCCCACTTCCTGTAAGTTGTTCCAGAGTCCAGCCAATCGTTGAAAGGGACTAATCACATTAGCTGAGAGCATATTAAAAGCAAATAGTTGTCCGATCGTAAACTCACCGGAAATTACTAAAGATGCGCCAATCCAAATTAGTGCCGTACTGCTAAAAGTATTAATTGTCGAACTAATCATCTGAATTTTAATCCCCATGATTTGTCCGCGATAAGTTTGCTTTATCTCCTGATTTAGTCGTTCTTCCCAACTCCAGCGGACGGACTTCTCTACAGACATGGATTTAACTGTGCGGACACCGTTGAGAGCTTCGATCGGATAGCTATTCTCTGCATTTGAGGCATTAAAAATCTCTCGCGACATCTTCTTGAGAAATGGCGTGGAAGCAAAGGTGAGAATCAGAAATGGTGGAATCGATATGAGCGTAACTAGTGCCAACTTCCAACTGTAGATAAACATCAGCGTCGCATAGACAAACACCGACATCAGATCTAGTAATACTCCCAAAGATTACCCAGTGATGAAAGTTTGAATCTTATGATTTTCCTGAATTCGCGAGATGATATCGCCCACATGACGAGAATCAAAATAACTCAATGGCAAACTAAAAGCGTGACGAATAAAGCCAACTAGCAACGCGGCATCGATCCGATTGGCTGTCTGTGCCATCAAATATTGTCGCAAAGCAGTCATCGCAATTTGGAAAATACCAAAGATGAGCAATCCCACCCCAAAGGTAGCCAGACTACTCGCAGATTTGTGAACGATCGCTCCATCTAAAATTAATTGAGTGAAAATCGGCGAAATCAGCCCGAAAATCTGCAAGACGATCGAAGCAATAAATATCTCGCCGATTACGACTTTGTGAGGTGTAACTAACTGGAATAGCTGCCAAAAATCAGTGGATGTCCCCTCGGTTTTCTTCAGTGCCAAAGTGGGTTCCATTAGCAAACAGTAACCCGTCCACCCCTTGACAAATTCGGCGTGAGTCAACTTTTTTTGACCGATCGCTGGATCGCAGATAATTACGTGCTGAGGACTAATTTCAAACAGATGTGACAGTTTTTGGACGACCGATCGGTTGGGCTTGCCAATTGTGAGCTTGACCGGATTTAGCCATCAAAATCCAGTGTCTAGCGGTCAATGGCGAACAGCTTAATGCACGACAAATTTGGGTCTGGCTGTTACCTTCATCCGCTAGTAACATAATCTCGATTCGCTGATTGTGTCAGATCGAGCTACTAGCAAAACGACAGTTATACCTGCTAAAAATTTTAATCTTCTGATTAGCTTTATTGATGGTAGAAACTTATTAATCAAGCAAGAAATTCATGACAATCGAGGTTAAACCGCCGGAGAATTTTGGTCGGCTTGGCACATGAAGCAACTACTCGAATCCTTCCCAAATCTCCAGCGGAGAATTAGCAGCTTTTTACCAGAGATACTACACTTCGATCCACATAGTTCGATTCTAATCGTTAAATATTTAGCTGATTATGGCGATCTTTATCAGTATTATATTAAAGAGCATCAATTTCCATTACCGATCGCTAAATCGATCGGTCAACTACTGGCAACTATTCACAGTCAAACATTTCAACAGACAGAATATCACCAATTTTTGCGCGATCGTCAAGACAATTCAGATGCCACTCCTGCGATGCTTCAGCCGACAAACTGCGCCAATGATATTATTCGTCGTCTAGCTCGAATTATACCTCAAATTTTTGGAGTGATGCCACCAGAGTGTCTACAATTTTTCAAGCTTTATCAACGTTTTCCTAGTTTATCACAAGCGATCGCCGATCTCGATCGTTCGATCGATCCTAGTTGTCTAGTTCATAACGATCTAAAAATTAATCACATATTGCAAGCAAAATATTTAATAATTCAAGTCCAAAACTATCTCTACAATATCTACTTCAGTCATAGCTTAATGAGTAGTAAAGAACTGGATATCATAGCAAAACAGCCAACCCAAATTAAAAATAATATCATCAATGGCATCGATATCGATCTGTGCATACGACTGCAACAGAGTAATACTAGTAACGGCTATATCGATCCAGATTGGCAAGTAGTGGCTGAGACTAACGATGAGTTAATAGTCGTCAAAGATGGGTTGCACCTGCACATAGATCGTCAACAACATTTACCCAAATTACCACAAGCTGGCATTGGAGATCTGATTCCTATTTATCTACCTCACAATCTCGTCGGTCGAGATACATACATCATCATCGGTAATTTAGGCTCACCCGATCGAGCAAAATCAGTTGAGATTTACTTTAATTTTACGCCCAATGCCGCCGTCGCGATCGCTCAAAAACTTACCTCTGAATTAAATAGATTAAGTATTCCATTTCAATTTGCCATCCTCCACGATCCTGCATTGTTTTATCGTTATGATGCGGGTACACTTTGGCTCCCTCACACTGGCTACATTGCAGTACAGACGTGGCTCTGATTGAAATCTCTAACTTGAACCCTGCTGGTAGCGACTTATTTGCAGATACAGAAAGCTTTTTAACCGAACTTGAAGAAACTGACAGCCGTCAAATCTTTGGTGGTGGCGGTTATGGTGGTGGTAGCAAGAAAGGCAGTAAAAAGGGCAGCAAGAAGGGTAGTAAAGGTGGTGGCTACGGTTATCCATGTCCTCCTCCTTGCCCTCCTTACTATCCTTGTCACTAATCACAAGATCTATTGTTGTTAGTCTAAAACAATCACCTCCGAGCTGTTTGGATCGCCAGCAACTCAGAGGTGATTTTTAGCTAAAAGTTACCTAGCTAATTTAGTTCATCCCAAACACAATTACCAAACCCAAGACAGCACCAAAGACAATCAAGGCATAGTTTTGAGCGCGTCCGGTTTCTAGGTATTTCAAACCTTCACCACCAAGTAATGTGGCTAAACCAGTTAGGTTTACCGCACCATCGACAACGCGATAATCGACTTCCATCACCTGACGGGCAACTCGGCGTAAACCAATGACGAAGACGCTATTGTAGATATCGTCGATATACCACTTGTTGAGCGAGAGATTGTAGAGATCGGGAATCTTGGAGGCGATCGCACTCGGATCGATTTTGCGGCTGAGATACATTAGGGATGCTAAAGTAATCCCAATCAGACCGATGCCGACGGAACTACCCGCCATCACTAAAAATTCATTCAAATCGAACTCAGCATGTTCGACGACA
>JAJAZF010000561.1 GCA_026785875.1 Chamaesiphon sp.
AAATAGGTTTTGGTACCTGTCGCATAAACCAGGGCATTGCTCTCATCCAAGTAACCCAGACTGGAAATTCACCATCTCATGGAATTACTGCACGCTCATTTGTTCTGTGTGCGCCAGGTACCCTACCAACCCTGGATCAGCGGTGATGAAATGCCTCGATCGACTCGATCTCCTCCGGCAGATGTCCTGGATCGAAGGGACTGATTCGGCGTAGTTCCTCGGGTTGCCCCCGTAGAGGTTTGTAAATCGATCGCGCATCGAGCCACTCAGAAGCAGTATCTTTCTACTTCAGTAGAGATCGCGAACGTATAAAGTAAGTGAGTTGCAGTGAAAGGATGACCGTCTTCAGCTCTCACTCTCAAGCATTACTTTTGCTTGTAAAAGTTCTTGGTGCTGTTCTTCACTGACCGTGGGATAGTGGAGATTGAGTTCCTTCAATTGGGCATAAATGGTACCTGCTACAGCAAGACGAGTAAACCATTTACGATCGGCTGAGATGATATGCCAGGGTGCCCACGTTGTGCTGGTGTGATTGAACATGTCTTCGTAAACAGTCATATAGTCATCCCAAAAAGCACGCTCTTTAGCATCATTAGTGGAGAATTTCCAGTTTTTCTCAGGGCGATCGATTCGTTCTAAAAATCGTTCCTTTTGTTCTGCTTTAGACACATTCAGAAAAAATTTCAGGATTACTGTCCCGTTCTTGACGAGATAGTTCTCGAAGTTATTAATCTCATCAAAACGCCGCTGCCACAGGTGTTTGTCGATCAGACTAGGCGGCAGGTGCCGTTGCGCGATAATTTCTGGATGGACTCGTGTGATTAAGATTTCCTCGTAATAAGAGCGATTAAAAATGCCAATTTTTCCGCGTTCTGGTAGTGCCTTAGAACATCGCCATAGATAGTCGTGATCCAACTCTTCTGTAGACGGAGCTTTGAAGCTATGCACTTGACATCCCTGGGGATTGATACCGGACATTACATGCTTGATAGTGCTATCTTTACCCGCCGCATCCATCGCTTGAAAAATAATCAGCAGCGAGTAAGTATTTTGGGCATACAGCATATCTTGGTAATATCTTAAAGCCTCAATGACTTCCCGCAAGTCACTTTTAGAGTCCGACTTCTTCAGATAATGGGCTTTGTAATCTGGGTCGTAGTCTTTGGCAAGGGAAATTTTCTGCCCTGGCGGAACCATAAACGGACGCACAAATTCGTCATGACTTTTGGTGTCAAATAGTTTCAAAGCCGAATCAGTTTTGCTATGGTGTTTTGTCATACTTTTAAATCTCCGGTCAAGGTAATGTGTTGAGATACGCGATCGAGTCAGCCAGATCGTCATTACCGATGTTCCAATGGGGCAGATCTTGATTTAACTGTTTACTGTCGATCGCTTGATGTAAATCCTTCAATCAAGGGCTGACAAGGGTTTGCCATTCCTGAATTGCCGCAGCGGGAACCGACAAGCGGACAGATTTTCCGTCGAGGGTTGGTACTGTCAATTCCACAGGAATTTCCTCCGGCAATTCTGCTAGGGTAGGCTTAATGTCGTATTCCCCAACATTCGCTGGAGTGGCTGTGTTCTGAGAGATGTCGCTAGAAATATTCTGAGCAGTCAGTGTTTGTCCCAGGGATGTGGTGAGGGTGAGCGGTTGAGTATGATCTAGCGCAGCCCCACCGGGAAAGCTGATGAGTCGCAGAGAGACGATCTCACTCCCTTCAGGATGGATGCGCTTAAATGCGATCGCCTGCCACGTTTTTCCAGCCCGATCTTGCAGGCTTTGTCGAGATTGGTAGAGCATCTGCCCTGGATATTCTTCGATTTGCGTTACAACTGCAAAAGCGGGTAAGGAACTCCAGATCAGCAGTAAGGCGCAAAGGCAAACGGTTAGCAGCCAGCTCAAAGGGGGGATTTTAAATCGATTAAGGCCGATTAAGACGATCGTAAAAATTCTCATGAGTTTAAAGTCTTTGGCAATTTCAGTGTAAAAAATTGGAAGTTCGATCGATTGTTTTGGTGTATCAACTGGAGACAATACGCTCTCCTGAAGCCTTCCAGCCTGCAAAGCTAGGGGGACCCTGCACGTTCTCATAGCCCAATAGGTGTAGGGTCATGACTCCCATTGCCGTTGGCGTAGCCTCTGAGAATGAGAATCGATAGCCCGTTGAACAGTACAACACCACAGGGCGATCGCGTGGGATTTCATTCAAGGTTTGAGCCAGTGTGCGAAGCGGAATATCGATCGCGTTAGGGATATGTCCCGACTTATACTCAGAAGGTTCTCGCACATCGACCAACACAGTTTGAGTATTCTTTAATAGGGTTTTCAATCCTGCAACATTGGAGATCGTGAAATAGCCTGGTGGAATCGAAGTGAGAAAGCGATCGACCTCCAATTCCAGATTCACAGCGACTTCAGAGATTGCTGGACTCTCTAGAGCGATCGCGCCAGTTTTGGCGAAAGGCACCGCCAGAGCTGAATTTTGCCCCAGGGTAAATAAAACACAAAGACCTAATAAAAATCCCCAAAATATTGTCTGAATTGATTTCTTGCAGCTTATTAAAAACATTCTCTAACTCCACCTGTAAGAACTTGATGAGCGTTCATTTCGCTTCGTCAACCATCGGAGCAGCGTTTTGTCATACTTTTAACGTTTGGTCTAATTTGGTTTGCAACTCGGTCAGGTGGACCCCGCTCAAATTGGGTAGAACGATATTGGCAGCACCAACACGACTGGGGGAACCGATGCCAATCGACCCCATACCAGCAGCGATCGCGGCGGCAACACCGACTGGGGCATCTTCTACCACCACACAGTGAGCCGGAGCAAGTCCTAACTGAGTTGCGGCGTACAGAAAAATGTCTGGGGCGGGCTTAGGACGATCGACGCTGTAGCCATCGGCGATTCTCGTTCCGTAAGCGCGGGAGTCGCAGGCGTTGCCAACGCGTTGGCGTTGGCGTTCGCGTTGGCGAAGCCTGCCGTAGGCACAGCGTCTCGAAGAGAAGCCTACCGTAGGTACAGCCTGCCGTAGGCGCAGCGTCTCGTTCCGAGAAGAGGCTTCTGCTGAGGCAGATGCGGAGCCAACGCCAACGCATCCACATGTTTGGCAATCCCTAATTTCTCAATCACAGTTTTGGCATTCTTGCTGGCAGAGTCGATCGCTGACATCACTTCCCATCGGCAGCGCGCGCAACATCTTCCCATTCCGCCCAAACCTTCAACCGCTGCTCGTATAATTCTGGTGCGAACTGGGTGGCGAATTCGCCAAAGAGTAGTCGTAACGGTGGATGCTCGGCATCTACGAGTTTGAGAATAGCTGCGCTCGATGCGGCAGGATCGCCGCTTTTAGTACTTCCAGGTCGCTTTTTCTGTGCGTTCCGCAAGCTGTCATAATCGGATATTTGCTCGGCATGGATTGCCGAGCTACCAGACCAATCCGTGTCAAACCCACCCGGCTCAATCAGGGTAACTTTAATGCCAAATGGCTCAACCTCTTGACTGAGTGCTTCGCTAAATCCTTCTAATCCCCACTTGGAAGCGTTATACATTCCGATGAGTGGAAATGCACCTACGCCACCAATGCTAGAAACCTGGATGATGTGGCCGCTACCTTGCTCGCGCAAGTAGGGTAATGCTGCTTGAGTCACCCACAGTGCCCCGAAGAGATTGGTTTCGATTTGTGCGCGTGCTTGAGCCTCGCTGACTTCTTCAATCGCACCGAACAAGCCATATCCGGCATTATTGACAATTACATCGAGTCGTCCAAAATGCTCGTGTGCTGCCTTGACTGCTGCAAAGTCCGCCGCTCGATCGTTAACATCTAGCGTCAGAGGTAAGATCCGATCGCCAAATCGCTCTACTAAATCGTTAAGACTGTCTAGATGGCGTGCCGTCGCCGCTACGCGATCGCCGCGCTCCAGTGCTGCCTGCGTCCATTCGCGCCCAAACCCTCTTGATGTTCCAGTAATAAACCACGTTTTCATATCTGCTCGTCCATCCTGCTAAAGTCGAATATGTGTATAGTGTTAAGCTAGTGCCCTTCGGCTCGATAAATAGGTATGCAAAATCGGGGTGGTGCCTCCGCCAACGCGCTCACTTACTACTTTGAATAACTACTGTTCGATCGACTGTATGAATTGATTGAATACGATATAAATCTTAATTAGAGCTAATCAAAAGAGTCAATTACCCACCACTAACGGGAGTACCCGTATAGTGGGGGCTTGTGTCTACGCTCCACCTCAATTCTGAAAACCTCTTCATGATCTCAGCTTTGGTTTCATCACGCGACACATCAGGGGATACTGACAAGCTCCCCGTACTCGTCCAGTCTTGCCGAACAAGCAACGTTCTCATTGCGATATTTCGTGCCCCAACCAAATCAGCGTGTAATTCATTGCCACAGCATTCACAGCGAAACATCAGTCCTTTGTTCGGTCGATTACCCTTCGAGGTATGCCCACATTTCGGACAACTCTGAGAGGTGTAATGCGCCGGAACTTTAGTTGCTAAACTGCCAACCAAATTAGCTTTGTAGTCGATATAACTGTGTAGTTCAGCAAACGACCATCTAGCCTTATTTCGATTAGCTCTGCGCTGTTTCTTGCTGGTTGGGTTGAACAACCCAACCGTCTTTTTGGCATACTTAGATTTAGTTCTATCGCGGATTCCGGTCAAGTTTTCTAATCCAATCAAGCTATCAGGTTTGGCAATTTCTTTACTCATTTGGTGGTTCACATCAGCGATAAACCGTCTCTCCCTTCCAGACAATGCGATTAATCGTCGCTTTGCCGAACGGGTGTCTTTACGCTGTAGAGTTCTTCGAGCCTTGTGGTATTGGTTAGCTCGATGTCGTGATGCTTTGCCAGAGTAGAACGCAGACTTATTACTTAGATCTGTTTCTACTGCCAGATACCTCATTCCGACATCAACACCAGAGATTCTGGTAATAGTCGTTGGATCTATATCTGGTAGTTCGATCTCAAGACTCACCATTAGATAGTAAGTTTTAGAAGAACGCTGGTAAACTATCTTTGCCGCTCCGATATTGGGGGCGTGGCGGGGAACCCGCCGCGCGGTTTTAATCAGGTCTAAGTGTTTATTCCATCCATCATAAGGAACAACGATTCGACCATTTAGCGTTCCAATACTGACTTGTCGGTCAGACTTAAACGAGTAGTCGCGCTGATAATTTAAGGTCACAGTCCGAGATGAGTATGTAGGAGCTTCATCAAGCCCTTTAAACCGTTTCTTGGTATACCCTTTCTTTATCGCCTCATTGTTCTGCTTAACCTTTGTCAGCAATGATTTAAATGTCGCTGCCACTTGTCTAGGCACGTTGCACGCCATCTGTGCGCCTAACTTAAAGTCAGCGCGAAGATTGTTGTAGACAAGTTTCTGCAACTTGGCACCATTGCTAGATTTGCCGTTGTCGAAAGCGATTGTCGAAGCGTAGTTCAAAGCATCACGATAAGCTAACGCAGTATCACGCACCGATGACTTCTGTTCGTCGGTGAGGTTTAACTTTAGTTTAGCGGTGATAACTTGGTTCATATCTTCAACAAACTCTATAATCATTATAACTGTTGAAGACGCGGAAAGCAATGGCTTGAGCAATGGATTTGTTCGTTCACTCATTGCTAGGCGGGTTCCCCGCCCAGCACACCGCCTCCCTTGCCGAGAGCGTCGCTTGTCGGATTGGTCGGCGGTGCATACGCCTTTGGCGGGGCTTTGCCCTACGCTCACTCACGCGAATTCCTCCCACCGCTCACCTGGGTACAGGTAGAGCGGGGGACTCCTTCTGTTCGAGTTGAAAATGTGAGCCGATCGCCATCACCGTTACCAATCGTTAGATGATTAGTCAGCGCGACTTGCCTTTAACTTCAGTTGTAGATCGCTCCAGCGAACATTAATTAGATTTGAGAGAATAACGTTAGCCGTTTTAAAGCGATCGCTAGGACCGATTCCAACTGCCATCATCCCCGCCGCGATCGCCGCTTCAACCCCAACAGCAGCATCTTCAACCACCACACATTGAGAGGGTTTCAGCTCAAGTAAATTTGCGGCAAAGACAAACAGATCGGGTGCGGGTTTAGGCTGCTGGACACTATTCCCATCCGCGATCTCATCTACCGCACGACTGGGAAACGTCTGTTGTAGCCACTCGTAGACAGCTACAGCCTTTTCGAGATGCCACTGCACCATCCGATTGGTCAAAGCATTGTTATTGACCCGCTCATGGTATTCATCGGCTCCAATCACCCCGCACAGTTCATACCGTTCCTGCTCGGCGTGCCACTCCAAGCGGCTCATCCAGAACAACGCCGTGTCGAGGATGATTTCAGCCCCATAGTCGCGCAGCCAGTGGTCGTCGCCCGTTGCCTGCCAGTAGTGCCAGACCGCATAGGCAATGTCAGCACTCAAATGAATTTCGCGATCGCGACACCAGATGCGGACTACTTCTGCATAAGGGTCGGTCGATATCGACGTTTGGGGCGTTGCCTCGCCAGTGGTGGCACTTTCCCAGGCAAACATTGCCCCCTTGTAGCCGCTATGGGCGGCTTTGCGACGTGCGCCCGCTAGGGTGTGGTAGCGATAGGTGAGCAAGCTGCGGGCGATCGCGGGTTGCGTAAAAGTAAAAAAGGGCAGAATGAAAATTTCGGTATCCCAAAAAATGTGCCCCCGATAGCCAAACCCCGACAGGGTTTTAGCCGGAACGCTGACTCGATCGTTGCCTTCCTCAAAACTGCCCCGCGTCCCTAAATAACCATTGCCGATCGTAAAGACGGTTTCTCTAGCCCACAACTGTTCTGGATCGAAGTTCGCTTCGGTCAACGTCCAATCGGTGTAAATCAAATCACGAGAGTGTTCTGGAATTTTCATAATGTTAGGGAGTCAGGTTTGGTGCGGCACTAACCCCGCAGGATCGAGGTCGTGAGTCGCCTCCACGAAAGCGGTGCCGTCGATGTTGGAAACGAAGCGGCAGGTCAGGTCGCAACGTCAACGCCCAAGGTGCTTGCGCAGCGAGCTAACGCCTGTGCATTTGCTTCGATGCCACCACGGCTAGGAATGTCAGAGCCGATCGTAATCACCGCCCGCCACTTAGCAAAACGAGCACCCAACGGTTCATCCGCTTCAACGGATCTACTCCTTAGCAGTCGATTTATTGTCCCAGTAGCCTGGGCGATTGTAATGCCGATGCAGACTTGTCTCGTAATCTCGCGATGGCAGCGAATCTTCTGTATATGCTGGGGCTTGCTTGATGGTTTCGCGGGGAAGATTGACGAAGACTTTTGACTCGTTCCAACTCACGCGATCGATCCATTGCGGTGCCAGCAGGATCTTTTTCCCAGGCCACCAATTGCGGGTATCGACGATGAGATACCGAATCGCCCACGTCTGTTCATCAATGATGAAATCCTCAATGTGACCCAGTTCGCCGTCTGTGGCTTGGATGTGATAGCCAGTCACCTCACGGGTACTCCGCAAATGCGGGTCCCACTCTTGCTCGGCTGGGGTGGTTTCTTCCCATTTTTCACGGTCAGGCTCCAGACGGGGGTAGGGATAGGGATATGCTCCCCACATATAGGCACCGCCCCAATACATCGGCCATCCGTAATACCCGTTATAGTCCAGCTCGAATTGTTGGGAGACTGGTTTGTCACTGCTCAAGGAAGGACTGCTCTCAATCTGCTGTTTGGTCAAATTGATGGTGATGTGGTGCTGTTCTTGCACCACAGCGGTCAGCGCATAGGGAGAGAGCAGTACCTGCTCTCTCCCTATGCCAGTTTCCGGTGTTAGCGACCAAATAGCGAATAGTCCAGTAATAGTCATCAAAGTAGAATTCTTTAACCGTCCCGATCTCATCATCGGGGTGTGCCAGTTTGTAGCCTTCTAAGGTCTTGGCTGTAATTAACATAGAAATATTCTCCATCAGAATCGATTTTTATTTAGAACGATAGTCAGAGCAATCAAGTGCTTGCTCGGTGAGAACGCAAGAGGGGCGTACAGTACAGCGTAAATAGTGGTTGTTTGTAAAGAAATGACAGTTCAAGCAGGGATGCTTATGGAAATAGTTGAACGTTACATTTTTTGCTCTGACCACTTCCCAAACTTTTGCCAACATCAAAATGGCAACAACCAAAATTATCGTGAAGCCAAGGTGAGATAATCCATCTCCAGATCCGATCGCGCGCTCCTGTTTTGTGAGAACTGGTTTGGTGGCGATCGGGTTAACAGCAGTCGGTTTTACTTCCATGTCATACTTATTCATGACTCAATTCAAATCCAGATCGGATGAAAACGCTTAATGCCATCGTGACAAGAAACCGTTTCATTTCTGGTATAAGTTGATTGATTACGATACAAATCGTGATTTAATCGTGCAATCCTCGAATCTAAACTAGATGACGTTTGGGTAACAGAAAATTATGAAACGATTCTGGATGTAGAGGATGCGATCGCATCTTTATGTCGTCAGTATCCAGGCATAAATTATGTGAGGAAAGAGTGCGTCAATGACGATCCAGATTTTCTATCGATCGCCGCAGGATGGGCAAATTCACAGCTCGAATCTATGCTCGTCGCACAACCAGTTTAGATCGTGACCCAATACGGTTCGGTTAATAACCGTATTGAATGGCTTTTGTGAAATACCGATCGCGACTAGTAAATAAAGTATAGGGAGTATTTAATCTGATTTCGATCGAGTCCCAACTAACGCCACTGGAAATTGAAACGGCGATTACCAGTGGCATTCGATCGCAATGCCTTATTAGCTGTCCGCAAGATCCAGGTGGAGACGATCGATCATCAGGTAAAACTCCGTGGCAACGTGAAAAATTTTACCG
>JAJAZF010000562.1 GCA_026785875.1 Chamaesiphon sp.
GCCCCAGGCATTTAGATCGTTTATCAATCAAACAGCCAGTGCGCCAATTTCAGTCGTCCGCAGTGACGATCGAACCACTGTAATTAATAATTCGATCGATCTTCAGGCGGAGATCGATCGCCAGTCACACACAAAGGACTCGCGCGGATCGACAGCAATCGGTACTAAAAACCGATCGATCGCGATCGCCACACAACACGCAATTATTCCAGATCCCAATAATCAATCGGATCTTCCTAGCTTTGAAGCAGGGTTTCCGATATTTATCTTTGACAATCAGCCACCTCAACAGATCGTTACTACCGCGATCGCCCAAATGGGTGACGAGATTGTTGCTCCAGAGTCAAGTATTGCGATCCCAGTAGAACGCCCCAAACAGTCAACTATTCCCGGATCGGTTCCAGCCTCGTCATTACCACAGCCTGGGGCGGGAATCGTTAAAATCGAACAGCCATCAGCAACCGTACAACCAGCACTCACCAAAATTGTCGCCACCCAAACCGGAAAAGCTTCCTGGTATGGGACTGAAGCTGGTTCCCAGACGGCTAGTGGTGAGAGGTACAATCCTAGCGGTTTGACAGCAGCACATCGCACTCTACCTTTTGGTACCAAAGTCCGACTTACAAGTATCAAAACTGGTAAAACAGTGACAGTTCGCATTAACGATCGCGGTCCTTTTCATCGTCGCCGGATCATTGATGTCTCTGCTGGTGCGGCTGAAGCCATCGGTATTAAAAACGCTGGGATTGGTGAGATCCGAATGGACATTTTAGCACTGGAAAGATAAGCCCGACCTGCTCAAGGGAGCGTTTCGTCGCATCACACCAAGAGTAATGCAGTGATAAAGTAAGGATGCAGTGATAAATATCTATTTACTCTGCATCCCTATCATCCTCGCTCCTCCCTCGATATGTCCAAGCTACCTCGACAGATTTGGATTCTCGCTCTAGGTAGGTTGTTATCAGAAATCGGTAGCGGTTTCACGCTCTTTTACGCGCCGATTTTTTTTGTGCAGCAGGTGGGACTCTCAGCCACATCGGTAGGATTAGCATTAGGTAGTGCCTCGATTTCGGGGATTGCTGGACGGCTGATTAGTGGGACTTATGCCGATCGCTGGGGACGCAAACCAATGTTATTGTTATCTACAGTTGTGTTGGCGATCGCCTGTTTGCTTTTTGCGGTAACAAATGACTTCCCGACGCTGATCGTTGGTTGTCTCGTGCAAGGGTTCGGTTTAGGCTTATATTGGCCAGCTAATGAAGCAATTGTCGCCGATCTAACAACTGGAGAGGCGCGTCGATTTGCCTATGCGATTACCCGCTTGGCTGATAATGTCGGGATGGGATTGGGGATTATTGCTGGGGGGCTATTGATTAGCTCTACCGGAGCATATCGCAGCCTATTTATTATCGATGGAATTTCTTTTTGCTGTTTTTTACTGACGATCGCATTTGGGATTCAAGAGACATTACAATCGCCCAAAAGATCGGTGAAATTTTTTAGTGGTTATACAACAGCATTACGCGATCGACGTTTACTAGTTTACGTCATGGTCAATATTATTTTGACTATCTACATATCTCAAACTCAAACTACTTTACCCTTATACTTTAGTGGTTTCATCCCTCAATTAGATGGTGCTCGTGGCTTCAATCCTCAACTAATTAGTACCTTATTTACGGGACATTTGCTGATGACGATCGCCTTTCAGCTCCCAGTTCTTAAACTATTGCAAAGATTGAGTCACGCTCGATCTTTAGTGATTTCCGGTGGCTTTTGGGTATTAGGTTTTATCTGTATAACTATTACTGGAACGACTAATATTTATCAGCTAATCTGGGCAAGTTTAGGCTTAGGACTATTTGCACTCGCGATCGTTGCTTATACCCCCACGGCTTCAGCTCTAATTGCCGATCTCGCGCCATCTTCCTTGCGCGGTGTTTATACCTCGATTAATTCGCTCTGTTGGGCAGTAGGTTACGCCATTGGGCCACCATTAGGCGGTTGGGCACTCGATCGATCGACCCAATTTGCTCACAATTTCTGGCTCGGTTTAGCTGCCACAGTCCCGATCGTTTGGGCGATCTTATGGTGGTTAGAAAAGTTAATTGGGGCTAAAGATTACAAGAACTCATAACTAAGTTAAATAGTTGACAATTGATAGTTGTCTGGGTGGGTGACAAAGGCTAGACAAGTAGAGCACCTTTTCAAGAGATCTGATTTTGGGAGGTAGGGGCGAGTTTGTACGATCGATTGCGTTTAAAACTCGCCCTCTCCTGACGATGTGCTGACAAAAAAAGGTAGGTATCAGTACCTACCTTTTTTTTAGTATGAGTTAAACAACAATAATTAGGGAGCTAGGGCATTACCTCTGAGGAGACTACCGATCGTTTTGGCAGTAATTTTTAGTTGTGTGATTGGGTTCGCAGGTACTACCGTTTTGTAGAGATAGCTATCAAAGGTGAGCTTCTGAACATCCAAATCTCCACACATTTCGACGAAAGCTTCGCGAGTGGCATCGGAACGGTAGAATACACGTTGCAGGATATCCAATACCGTGTACGTCAAGCCGTAAGCTTTATCCCACTTCTTGATATATACCTTCAGATCTGCTTCTGTGGGGATTTTTGCGCCTTGCTCGGAACGTTCGACGATGACTTCAGCACACATCCGTCCAGATTTGGCAGCAAAGTAGATCCCTTCACCAGAGGACTTGGTAACATAACCAGCCGCATCACCGACTAATGCACAACGTCCGACTACTCGACGAGGGCGAGGATGTTCGGGGATGGGGTGAGCTTCGACTTTGATGATGGTACCGCCTTCTAGCTTCTTGGCAGCCCGTTTGCGAATTCCGGCTTGCAATTGCTTAATTGAGGCTTTGTGTACCTTCATTGTCCCAGTACCGACCGCTACGTGGTCGTGTTTGGGGAATACCCAAGCATAGAAATCAGTAGAGACATCATCACCTACATACATCTCCGCGAGACTATGGTAGTAAGCCATCTTATCTTCTGGGAGTTTGATCCGCTCTTGGAATGCGATCGCGTAATTGTAGTCTCCAGCATCCATTGCTTTGGCGACGCGGGAATTGGCACCATCGGCACCGATGACTAGATCGACTTTGAGAGTTTTTGCTTCCCCTTCGAGACTGCCATTGGCATGATCTGCATAGTGGAGGACATAAGGATCTGTCGTGTTGAGTCCGGGCATTTCCAATTTATGGACGGTACCATTAATCAGCTTGGCACCTAGTTTAGCTGCTCGATCGCGTAAAAATCCGTCCAAGATTTCCCGCCGACACATGCCGATATATTCCCCAGGCTTGAGGGTTTGACCGATATCGACTTCGATGTTGGAAGGTGAAATCATTTTCATCTGCCGCACCTGGCGATCGATAATCTCTGGCGGCAAGTCAAATTCACTCACCATACATAGAGGTATCGCTCCACCACAAGGCTTGGCGTTATCTAATTTGCGCTCAAATAAATAAGTTTCAATTCCAGCTTTCGCTAAGACTTCCGCAGCGGAAGAACCCGCTGGACCAGAACCGACAACAGCAACCCGTAGTACCACAGCTATATCTCTTTATGATTTGTGCTTACACTGATGGATGTTAGCACGGACTTTCCTAGCGATCGCTCGAAACCCCACCCAGTCTGTCAGAATTGAAATATTCCTTTACATAACGACATATTTGGCTCGGTGGGATGTCGAACAACAGAAGCTCTTTATTTAGCTAGCCAATACCACTCATGACTGGATGGAAGTAGAAAGAAAATCCTAATACTATATATGCGGCTAAAAGTAGAGAACCTTCCAGCCAATTCGATCTACCATCAGAACTGATCGAATTGGCAATCAATACTGAGACGGCGACAGCGACTAACTCAAATGGATTAAAATTTAAGTCCATTGGTTTGCCCATAACATAACCCGCTAATACTAAGACTGGCGCGACAAATAGGGCGATTTGTAAACTCGAACCCAAAGCAACAGATACAGATAAATCCATTTTATCTTTCATGGCAACCGTTACGGCTGTGGCGTGTTCGGCGGCGTTGCCAATAATGGGCACCAAAATTACCCCAGTAAATAAGGCTGTCAAACCTAACTCCTTGGTAGCAACTTCTAGGGTGGAAACGAGAAATTCTGATTCGACTGCAACTAATAAAGTACAGCCTAATAATACCGAAATCCACAGCGGTAAATTAACTTCGCCGTGGTCGTTGTCGCCATCAAGATTGGATTGCGATAATTCTTCAGAATCCAGCTCTGCTAAATCTAAATCGTAGAGATAAGTATGAGTTTTCATCGAAAATAGCAACGTCAAACCGTAAACACCGATTAAAACGATCGATACTGCGATCGATAGTTTCTGCACAGCATCAGCATCAATCCCCGTCGAGGTATAATCCACCGCCGTCGGTAATAACATGGCAATTACAGCTAGATTCAGACTCGAAGCATTGACTCGCGCCACAATGGGCTGAAATGTCTGTTCCTTATATTTCAACCCGCCCAGCAGCATCGAAAACCCCATTACCAGTAATAAGTTACCAATAATCGAACCTGTGATACTTGCTTTGACGACATCAATTAAGCCCGCATTCAAAGCAACTAAAGCAATAATCAGTTCGGTAGCATTCCCAAAAGTGGCATTTAATAAGCCACCCAGCGCGGGGCCGAGGACAACGGCGATTTCTTCGGTTGCTGTGCCCATCCATGCCGCCAGCGGGATAATTGCTAGCGCAGAAGTGATAAATATAATCGGTTCACTCCAATGTAAAAAGTGTCCCGCGATCGACACTGGGATAAATAGTAGTAAAACGGAAAGAATATTGGTGAGACTGAGCATTGACGCTTATAGTTATACACTGTCTCTAGCGTACCCGATCCATTCGACTGACTTTTTACCAAATTATCGATCGGTTAAAGTTGCTGTTGCGATCATTGGCGATTCCAAGCAAATCTAACAACGGTCGATCTGACGATATTAGCAAGATCGGAGCCGATCTTTGATGAATTTTAGCTAATCGAGCTGAGTTACCATGTCGCCTGTGAGACTAAATGCGCGAATCTCACTAATTTGGACAGGGACAACTTTACCCCGTAGCTCATCAATATCACCATTAAAGAAAGTGAGTCGATTACCGCCAGTTCTGCCTAAAACTTGAGCAGGATTTTTGGTATTGCGTTCTTCTACCAAGACAGATTCTACTCGATCGAGATAACGTTGCGATCGCTCGATCGCGGTTTGGGAAACTAGATGATTGATCCGCTGCAACCTGTCGAGTTTGACTTCCTCGCTGAGTTGATTTGTCCACACCGCCGCAGGTGTATTCGGACGCGGTGAGTAAGCCGCTGTATTCACCATATCAAAGCCGATATCAGAGATTAATGTCAGCGTACTTTCAAACTGTTGCTCGGTTTCACCTGGAAATCCAACGATCGCATCACCACTAATCGAAGCGTCAGGCATATACTGACGAATGGTATCGACAATCCGCCGATATTTTTCGTGAGTATAACCCCGTGACATCTGTTTCAAGATCTCGTTATCTCCCGACTGAAAGGGGACGTGGAAATGCTCGCAGACTTTGGGTAACTCAGTACAAGCTTTGATTAACCGCTCGGTAAAGTAGCGGGGGTGACTGGTAGCAAACCGAATCCGCTCGATCCCTTCAATGTCATGAATATAGTAGAGTAAATCTGTCAGCGTGTGCAAATGACGACCTTCAGCAGTTGCTCCAGGTAAATCTCGCCCATAAGCATCAATATTTTGACCGAGTAAGGTAACTTCTTTATACCCTTGACGTGCTAACTCTTTAATTTCAGTCCGAATGGCTTCAGGCGTGCGCGACTGCTCGACACCGCGCACATTTGGCACGACACAATAAGTACAACGTTCGTTACAACCGTAGATGACATTTACCCAAGCAGTTACACTACTGTCGCGACGCGGTTTGGTGATATCTTCGATAATGTGGATCGGTTCGGTGGCGACTACCTGAGAGCCAGCAAATACTTGCTGTAAGAGGTCTTCGAGACGATTTGCGTGTTGTGGCCCCATAATCAAGTCTAGTTCGGGAATGCGGCGGAGTAAGGCTTCTCCTTCTTGCTGGGCGACGCATCCTGCCATAATTAGAATCAGATCGGGGTTGTCTTTTTTCCGTCGGGTTTGTTTCCCTAAATAAGAGTAAACTTTTTGTTCGGCAAGATCGCGAATCGTGCAGGTATTGTAGAGTACCAGATCCGATGTGAAAGGATCGTCCGACCAGTGAAATCCCATGTCTTCTAGTATCCCACCCATCCGCTCGGAATCAGCTTTGTTCATCTGACAGCCAAAGGTGGTGATGTGATAGCTGCGATTTACGGGAGTCATGATTTAGGGGATAAGGGATAGGATTTTAACTGTTATACGTGGCAACCAGTGAGAATATATTATAGTCGATCGCATATGTCGTCGGTTCTGGGTCAGATTTTTCGGTGATAAATTACCAAAACGCAGGGGGGATTGAGTAAAGTCAAAGAAATTGAGTTGCCAGAAGATCGGATGCGATCGCTCGAAAGATGTGATGAGGTAATTAAATACTATTTTCTCACATTAGACAACATGCTACCAACATTAAAGCCTAACGATCGAGTGGTCGTTGACAAAACTATTTATAAATCTCAAGCACCGCAGCGAGGAGACATAATCGTCTTCAACCCTCACAATACTCTTCAACCGGAAACACCTCAAGCACCGTTGACGCAACGAGCGATCGGATTACCTGGCGAAACAGTTAAGATCGAAAACGGTAGAGTTTACATCGATGGTAAACTCTACCGTGAAGATGATATTATTCGATCGAGCACCGCTGTGAATAAATTAATTATGGTGCCCGATCGGAGCTATTTTGTCATCAGTGACAATCGCAATAATCCTGATGGAAGTATTATCACTCGCGAGGCGATCGTCGGTAAAGTCATTTGGCATTTTAGTAGCAACTAATTTCAAGGATTAGAATTTAGAGATCGAAAGGTAAATATCACTTAGATTTTTGATTTTTACTTTAATCCAAAATCTAAATTTTTCTCAGTCAACTGTCAAACCATCCGTTTAGATCCCATGAACTAAATTATCTAGTAAAGATTCAATTTGTTGCATTGCCTGTTGATTTTCTGTTTGGTGGGTAGCATCAGCCAAGCTACCTAATTGATGCTTTAACGTATTGATATGGTCTTGTAATGGTTGAATTATCTGTTTGTACAAGTCAACTTTAGCAACTAGTTCGATCGATAATTGTTTGGTGATTTGATGTTGGTATTCGAGTGCTTGTACCTGTTTAGAATCATGCAAATAAGCCTCCACTTGTTGTTCGATTTTGGCTTTAGTTTGTTCGATCGTCGCCCGCAGGTTGTGAACCTCTGTTTCGCTCTGAGTTAGTTCTGCATGTTGCTGTTGGAATTGATTTTTTAAGATCTGTAAGATCGATGCCCATTCAATTTGCGATCGATCTGCTTCTGCTGGTGGATGACCTTGACGTTGGCGCAAGATTCGATTGTGAATTTGTAGAAAAGCTTGGCGTTCCCGCATGGTTTGGCGTTGACCATCTAGAGTATGGTCGAGCATATTGTAGCCATCTTGTTCGTCAGCGAGATCGGCTTCTAGTTTAAATTTATTAAACTCATTCGCAGCTATAATTACTTGGCGAAGCTCATCGATCGCCTGTTGTTTTTCTTGAAGTTCTTCTTCTTCTAGGTGGATAAAATGCACCGATCGATCGGCTTCTGTTTGGAGATTTTCGACAACTGTCTGTAATTCACCAATCGGCATTGTTTCCAACTGTTCGAGGTCGATTTGAATATTCCCAACATCGGTACCACCTTTAGACATCAGACAAATCTTCTGATAGTTTTCCCGTTCGAGATCGATGCGAACAGTGAGGCGTTGGACGTATTCTTGTTGCAAATTGAGAGTATGTTGTTGGACTTCCCAATCTGTTTGAGTTTGTTCGAGCGCAGTTTGCAATTCTTGAAGTTGCTGCTTGGATCGATCGATTTCTTGTTGTTGACGATTAAGTTCTACTTGAGTTTCGATAACTTGTTGTTGTTGCAGATTAAATTGCTCCCAATGTCCATTGAGTAGCTCCTGCTGAATTTCAATTGCGGTAACAGTAGTTTCGAGTTGATGAGGATCGAACGTGCCAGAGGTACCACCCAACTGATAAACAGCCGTGCGAATTTCAGCAACTTGCTCCTCGCTGACAGATCCACCCAGCGATTGTTGTTGGATGTCGAGACTGTGCTCTTTTTCCCGCAATTGTTCCCATCGAGCTGCTAGCTCTTGGCGCGATTGCTCGTGTTGTGCTAGTGTGGCTTCTAGAACTTGTGCCTCTTGTGTCAACCTGTCGAGTTCGGCGCGGGTGTGTTCTAAGTCCTCTTCGCGCCCATAAATCTCTTCCTGACGCAATTGTAATTGTTGACTTTGTAGACTCAGGGATTGCCGCCAGCTTTCAATTTCGTCAGCCTCTTTTTTGTATTTTTCAATTTGCCGCGACAGATTTTGGAGAATGCCCACCAAATGTTTACCAGCATCCCGTACTTGCGACTGAATCTGACGATTGGCATTCATTTCTATCAATAGCAACACGCCAGGATTGTAGTTACCAGCGTCATCAGGAGCCGTGAGTAGCTCTTCCCCAGGAATGGCACTCCAATTCTGTTCGGTACGCTGACACGCCAATAGTTTGAGTTCGGGCTTACTTCTACCGCCAATATTAAACCCAGATTTTGGCTTTTGGACTTCGGCTAGATACAACACGTTAATATTCCCTTGTCTTATATAAATAAATTTAGGTTTTTGCTGAGCATCCAGAATTGAATAAGTTAATCCATATTATAAATCTGAGC
>JAJAZF010000563.1 GCA_026785875.1 Chamaesiphon sp.
AACTCTATTCTCTCCTGTTCGATTTTCGCCTGGTTCAGTAAGTCTTCAAACTGAGCGGCACTAATTCCTAATATTTGCCTTGTTCTTTGTGGATATTCATTGATATACTGATGTGGATTTTTCATTTTAGTTAGAACTGTAAAATACAGTTCTAACATCTTTTTTATCACTAGATTATATTTAGGATGGGTCTAATTAGGTGAGATTCCTGGTGCTTTAGCCGACCTCAATCTGGCGATCCTCCTCAATCCTCGCGATGCTTCTGTTTATACCACTCGCGGGTTGATTAAATACGGTGAGTTGGGGGATGTCGAATATGCCAAGGCCGATTATGACTTGGCGATCTCCATCGACTCTACCTTTGCTGCTGCCTACAACTGTCGGGGGCTGCTCAAAAATGTGAAGCTGATGGATACGGATGGTGCCAAGGCCGATTATGACTTGGCGATCTCACTCGATCCCAACTTATCCGAGGCTTTCTATAATCGCGGTACGCTCAAACACAAGGAACTGGGCGACATGCTTGGAGCATTGAGCGATTACGATCGGGCGATAAGACTCGCTCCTAACCTAGCGGCGGCCTATTTCTTGCGGGGGACGCTCAAACGCGACGCGCTCGACGACATTCAAGGGGCAGAGCGAGATTTGAAGCACGCGCTCGCGCTCGATCCTCATGTTGCCAACGAGCGATAGCATTTATCTCCTTCATCCTCTCGGTAATGTTGCGTGGTACCGTGCGGGATTTAACTACTCCGCCCGAGCACGATCTTGCTAAAGTTGGGCAAATGCTTGAGGTATGGAGACTAATGACCTAAATGTACTATGTATTGGATTGTCAACTTCAGATATCCAGTTTTGGAGCCGATCGACTGTCTCCCCACTGGCTGAGTCTAACTTTCATCGTTTGCCGCGTCTAATCCCAAGGAGCGTTGGCGAAGCCTACCGGAGGTAATCGAGGATCGATCGCTCTTCCTTGGCTAGTCCCAGCCAGAGGCGTTTTTGTTGGGCTGGTTGTTTTTTGTAGGCGATCGCGGTGTTCATCAGGCGCAGGGGCATTTCTAGGGCGGGTTCCGTGCTGAGGAGGTTTTGCCAGAGGGCTAACCATTGGTCGGCAGTATAATCGTTGATGTTGGGGGCGAGGATTTGGGGAAGAGTAGCGATGAGAGCGGTGCTAAGTTCGGGGAGGACTTGGGCTGTTTGGTAGATTGGGATTAGTTGGGAGAGTAGGGTGGATATTTGCGGTTGTGAGTTTGGTAATGAGAAACGGGAGATAAGTCCTTTTATGACATCAGAGATGAGTCGATCGATGTCGTTGGGGAGTGGTGTAAGTTGCTGGATGATTTGGAAGGTTTGTTGCCAGGAAGCGAGGGCTGCTGAGTATTCGCCCATAAGGAATTGGACGATCCCTTTATTATGCCAAGAATAGTAATTATCAGAGCCAATGGCGATCGCTTGGTTAAAACAATCGATCGCTTCTACATATTTACCCAAATTTAAATAAATATAACCCTTGTTCTGAATCGCTTGATATGTATTCGGATCGATAGAGAGAGCGATATCGTAGCTTTCGATTGCCTCTTCATATCTTCCTAGTTCAATTAGAGAAAACCCCCGGTCGAACCATGCTTTATTGTCATCAGATTTAATTGATATAGCATGACCATAACTTTCGATCGCCTCTTCATGTCTTCCTAGAGCGTCCAGAGAATTACCCCTGTTATTCCAAGCTTCATGGTAATTAGGATCGATTGAGACAGCACGATCGTAACTTCCGATTGCCCATTCATATCTTCCTAAATTGTACAGAGAGAGACCTCGGTTATTCCAAGCTTCATGGTAGTTGGGATCGATCGACAGAGCAGTGTCATAACTTTCGATCGACTCATCATATCTCCCTAAGTTACCCAAAGAATTACCCCGTTTATACCAAACTTTATAGTCATCAGGTTTAATAGATATAGCCCGATCGTAACTTTCGATTGCCTCTTCATACCTCCCTAAACTACCTAAAGAGTTACCCCTGAAAGCCCAAGCTACATAGTCATCAGGTTTGGGAGAGAGCGCACGGTCAAAGCTTTCGATCGCCTCTTCATATCTCCCTAAGCTGCCCAAAGAACTACCTCGGTTACAGCAAGCATTCTGATAAGTGGGTTTAATAGAGATAGCACGATCGAAGCTTTCGATCGCCTCTTCATATCTCTGCGATCTAGCTAGAGCAATACCCCTGCCAGCCCAAGCTACATAGTCGTCAGGTTTAATAGAGAGAGAGCGGTCAAAGCTTTCGATCGCCTCTTCATGTCTCCCTAGTTCGTCCAGCGCAACACCCCGACAAGTCCAAAACAGATGGATGTCTTTCTCCGTCAGCACTAGATCGAATAGTTTCAGAGCTTCTAAGTACCTCCCTGCTAATAGTAGCTTTGCTCCTTCTAACCATTGTAGTCCAATGGATAAATCTAATTTCTCACCAGATAGATCGCTTCGACTGATGACCTTCGATAACAAATCCTGAGCTTCACTATATCGAGCTGTTTTTACTAATTCCAAAAGCTCTTGATGATTTTTCTCAGTCAGCCTTTGATTGTGTAGTAATTCTTCTAAAGTATCGACGGCTAATAACTGTTGCTCCTCATTCAAGGCTTGATGCAAATCCCGCTGCGAACTGATAGAACATGGATCTTCCTCACTTAACAACGCTCGTTCTAAATGTTCGTCTTTAATGTAAAGACTACTACCCCGCATCAACTCTAACTGGTTCTTTCGTTCCGACAGCGGATACCAAATCCGCAGAAACTCCACAAAAATCTCCACCCACTGTCCCCGCTGCTTCTTCACCTCCAAACACAGGCGCATCAACACCTCCCGCAACTCATACAGCGACTCGCGTTTATCCTGAGTTGACTCCACATATCCCATCTTCCGCAGCTCCCGCAACTGACTAGCCGCCGTTCCCGCATCGATAAAACAGTCCGCCGCAATCTCCTTCACCATTACCGCATACCGCTTGTCCACCAACAACTCGACAATCTTCCGCTGTTGATTCGATAGCTCCTTCATCCGCGCCTGATAATAGGGAGTCAAGTCATCGAGCATCTTCATAAACGCCTGCACCAAACTATCCAACGCATCCCGTGTAATAAACTGCGAAAACAGCATATAGACACGCGGATTGCCCCCCGCTAAATGATGCACCGCCCGCACCCGCGCCCGCCCCAACGGTGTTTGCAAGAAACTCGCTAAATCCTCCTGTCCCCCCAACGTCGCAATCTTGCCCAACATTTCGATCGCTTCTGGTACGGTCAACCTGTCGAGATGAATTGGATTGAAGAAGCCAAAGAACGGTTTAGTGCGACTTTGTACCGCAGTAAATAACGCTGGAGTGGTCGCTAAAATCGTGCAGCACTGCTCTTCTTGTAAAAAAGACCGAAACTGCTGCTGACCCGCTTCTCCCAAACCTTTAAACAGATCGTCGAGGTTTTCCATGATTAGCAATAGGGTGCGATTACCGATCGCCTCCTTCAACAATCGAGTCGCATTAGCCGCTGCTCGATCGATCGAATCCTCGATCGAGATCTGCCGTAACTCCTCTAGGCGCGATTTAGACTGAGGTTCCTCAACAGCTAACGCCCGCAAAATCCGACTCACCAAATCCAGCCAAGAATCCACCCCCCATTCCTCTTCCCGCAGCCAAGCAATGACGAGCTTGTCTTTGAGCGTTGGGGTTTTCTCGAACTCCGCCAGCAACCGATAATAAATCAGTGCCACCAAATGCGTCTTCCCCATCCCTCGCATCCCAATCAGCAAGGCATAGTGCTTCGCCGGAGTCGTCGCACTCAACACGATCTTCTCGAATAGCTCCTGTGCCAAATCCTGCCGCTGCACGAGGATCGTCTCTAGCTCTTCATGGGACATCAGGCTGGGCGTAAATGCCGAAATCATTTGGTTAGCCATATTTCTAATTCCCTCGTTGCTGATGCCAATAGCGTTGCACTAGCGCAAAGCGAAACCGATAGGCTCCTGCCGCATTTCGACAAATGTAGTGGTCTTGTTCTAACAGATTGACAGTCGAGCGAAAAACTTCTCGATCTAGATCTGGTGTCTGCATACTCACTCGATTCCACCAGTCGCTGATCGCTAATGCTGATTCTGGAGCTAATTCGTCCAATGCCAGGAGTGCTAGTTTTACCTTGGCTCCATAGTAGCTATTAATCCGTTCCTCATAGTAGCCCATATCCCAAATATTATATTGCTGGATACAAGCTTGGATTGTCGTCTCTACCTGGGCAACGGTGACAGGTGTAGCCGTGCCTTTGAGTTTAGAGACGGTGTGATGGATGTAGAACGGAATTGCATCTACCGCTCGGACGATCTCTTTACTCACGGTATCTAAATCGGTTACTGCAATCTTCTCGCCCAGCAGCAGATCTCGCGCCAGTTTCCAAGCATCGGCTTCATTTAGCGGCTCTACTTCTACAGGTGGCAAATCGTTCGTCGGCGCATTTCGATAGCCTTGCGTTTTTAGCTCCGCCACTACATGATGCAAACCGATCGATCCGGTGTACACCATCCGAATTTGGGGATAATCTTGGCGGATCGATCGTAAGGTATCTAGCACCTCCATTGCCGCACTAGCTCCTTTATCCTGACGGATATTATCGATTGCTAGAGGCAACTCGTCAAACAAGAACAACCAACGTTCCTGGTCTTCGACTTGCGACGACAGATCCCGCACCATGCCTTGGAGATGTTGCTGCCAGGTTAAATCTGGCTTGGGTAAGCTGATTCCTGCGATCTTTTCTCCACCCAAGCCCCAGTTTCTGAGGAATTGCTGAACTTTGCCCTGCCATTTTTGGCTGCGGCCGAGCACTTCACTGACTTTATTGAAAATCTCCCGTACTAGGGCTTCGGGCGATCTCACTCGTTCCAAGTCCCAATAAAATGCCGTTACCCCTTGCGGCAGTTGTGCCAGCATTTTCTTCAACACGCTGGTTTTCCCCATCCGTCGTTCGGCAGTCATCATCAGGCTGTGACGCTCCAGCTTGTCCCACAAGTCGGCGATGAGCGCATCGCGCCCTACTACTTCTTCTGGTGCTAGACTACCGCCGGGATTAGTTCTCATCGAGTTCTCTGAAATCGAATAGTAAAAGTAACATGTGTTGATTTTAACACATGTTACTTTTACTATTTATTCTAGCTGCTGTGATATCTATGCTTACACTTTGCCGAAAATCGAATTCTTGAGCCAGAATACGCTCGTTGCCTTGGCTACCGGAGGTAGCCAAGGCATCAAAACCCTACAGATCGAGCCAAACACTCCAATTTGCCACGGATAAATTTACACGCGCGATTAGTGAGATAAGGCGCGAGGAGGTGTCGTGTGGGATTGTAGATTAATACAGTTCCAAGTAATTACTTGGAACTGTATAGTTAACCATATTCTGCTCTGAAAGTAGTTTATAGCCCAAAACTAATCTATCGATCGCCAATAAGGATAAAGCTACAATTGGCTAATTCAAGCCAATTGTAGCTAAATATTTAGTTCCAAGTAATTACTTGGAACTTTTGAGATAAGCCAGAATCGCCTCTAGTTGTACGTTTCCCAGAATCAACACCTTAATTGCCTCTACCTGCTGGGGGCGAACCGAGAGGGTATGAGTTCGATACTTGCCATCTTTATCTTTGCCCTTATAGGTGAAATGCCACCGCCAGTGCTGAGGATTATCGGGGTCGCGAATCCCGTTAATTTTAGGATATTCGATGACTTCACCGGACTTATTTTTAACCTTTTGCGTAAATTGGTTGAGCGAGCCATTCTTCCCCCTCATCGTCAGGCGCATAATTTCTGCTCCCGACGTACAAAGCGAATAATTAACATTTATAATTTGAGATCTGATTATTATTTTGGAGGTAAGTGTTTGACACTTGCCTTTTTAATTATCAGTAATTATATCGTCCGTTCGATTATGTCTCGAACTCATAGCAGCCGAGCATGATGTCTGAATCGATCGATACCGAGCGGGAATTTGTTACATTATTCTTAACTGCCAGATGCTCGATTCACCATTGAAATGAACGGGAAATATTTGGCTATAACTGCGATCTATACAGGTGAGCGAGGTTGATTTGGAATCATGAAATTGGTGTAGAATAACATCACTTATGAATCTACTTGGCTTCGCGGCACAAGCTCATCGAGATTACTAAATTATTCGCTAAGTTTGGCGAAATTCCGACCTCTGTATAGTTTTTAGATTTACATTATTTATGTCAGAGCGTTCGCATCACGTTTCCTTGGGAAAATCGTCAGAACCAGACAAGTATGTGATTACCCCAGATCGGTATATTACGACCGCCTTGCGGCGCGCTTGCGCGTTCTGCAATTATCAATCCCAAGCCGGGAACGATCGATGTGCTTTAGCTGCTTACGATCTGGCAGTGCGATGCGATCCTGGCTATGCCAGAGCCTATAATTATCGCGGTTCGTTCAAATATGCCAGATTGGGAGACATCCTCGGTGCGATCGCTGATTTCGACGCAGCTATTCACCTCGATCCCGACTACGCGATTGCTTATGCCAATCGGGGTTTGCTCAGGTATCAGCAATTAGGAGATATTCCTGGTGCTTTAGCGGATCTCAATCTGTCGAACGACTTGTCGTCGCGCTTGCGCTTCGTCCTTAACCCCGATGATGCTTCGACGTACACCACTCGCGGTTTGATTAAATATGCCGAACTGGACGACATCGAATATGCGCTGGCAGACTATGACTTAGCGATCTGCGTCGATCCGAATTTTGCTGCTGCTTACAACTGTCGGGGGTTGCTCAAGAATGTTAAATTGATGGATATTGCTGGTGCCCTGAAGGATTATGACCGGGCCATCGCGCTCGATCCGCTCTTGTCTGAGGCTTACTACAATCGTGGTACGCTCAAGCATCAGGAACTCGGTGATAGTATCGGGGCACTAGCTGACTACGATCTGACGATTAAGCTCGCTCCCAAGCTTGCGTCTGCCTACTTCGTACGCGGTTTGTTGAAACGCGATCGACTCAACGATCCGCATGGGGCATCGCAAGATCTCGCGCGTGCGATTGCGCTCGATCCCAATGTGGCAACCGAGCGTTAAATCAAACATATTCCTCAATAATTTTAATGTACCTCGCTATTTACACAATTACCTTTCTTGGAGTTACATTCATTACACAATAACTGAAGATTTTCCCAAACAGTTAATCCTCCCGCTGAAAATGGATGGATATGGTCGCCTCTTAGCTGTGAAAAACCTTGGCAGCCTTGAAAAAGTTGCAGACAATTAGGGCAAGTATATCCATCTAATTCATCATTAAAATAGCTCCTAAAATAAGCTTCACGCCAGGAAAGAGGAAAACTTCGTTGTTTAGGATTACATCTATTCAAGCCTGCTGGTAAATCAGGCACTTATCTCTAAAATTTTAGCAAAAATCTGAACGGCTTTATCACATTGTTTTTTCTGTCCTCTTTCACCATTCCAACGTCCTTTAGGTTCGGGATAAGCGTCGTAATTACCTAAGATTTGCTTACTAGCTATTCGTGGCGAGCGAATAAATTGTCCGATAACATTCCATTGTGCTGCTGACAAATTTTCCGGTTGGTAATCTAGCTCGGTAGCTGCTGCGATTAGTAAAGATAGCTGTTTATAATTGCCGACATTAATTCCCGAAAGACTTTTGGATAGGATTCTATGCATCCAATGCGAAAATACCGGAAAGCGCTCGTTCATAATTACTTCAGACGATGAGAGTAGTTCAGTAGCTCCTGATTCAGTCTCTTGATATTTAAGTTGGGCACAATAAATATCTAGAATCTCTTCTGTTGTTCCTCTAAATACCATTTTTAAGTGATGTGTGCCGCCAAGTGGAGAAACTATACTATTTAATGTATTTCGTTCGAGACAGATTAGATACCACAGGAACATTAAAGAGGGAGTTTGTCCTTTCGCTTTTTCCTTATCCCTCCACCAATCTTGCCATTGTTTGTGAGCCGCTGGGAAATTTTTCCACGGATCGGATAATTGAATTTTTGCCGCTGCTTCGAGCATTCTTTTAGCTGATT
>JAJAZF010000564.1 GCA_026785875.1 Chamaesiphon sp.
AAGCAAAAAATAATAAACAAAGTGAGAGCCATCTGTCGGATTCTATTTCCAAATTGGTGGGTCTGAAATACCTAATAAATATAATTTAAATGATATTTGTCTGTTGTCTGCTTTACCATCTGGTACGATGGGACACTTTCATATCTTCTCTTTAGATCTAGCATTAGCAAAGATCGATATGCAATCTTCCAACTTATAATCTGCTACAATCAGGCGTAATTTTTGCTCGACACATATGTTATGAATATTGACAATATTACACCACTGATACTTACCTATAATGAAGCTCCCAATATCGATCGCACGCTTCAAAAACTCACTTGGGCAAAACAGATTATCGCGATCGATAGTTATAGTGAGGACAGTACATTAGAAATTCTCAAGTCTTATCCTCAAGTTAAAATACTTCAACGAAAGTTTGACACGCATACACATCAGTGGAACTACGGATTGGAGCAAATTCAGTCAGAGTGGGTTCTCTCTCTAGATGCAGATTATGTGCTCACAGATCTACTAATCCAAACGTTTAGATCGCTGACAGATCCAATTGCTAACGGCTACTTTATTCCATTTAAATATTGTGTCTTTGGTCAGCCACTGCGAGGTACTATTCTACCGCCTCGTTTAGCTTTATTTAGAAAAGCTAGTGCAACATATATTGATGACGGTCATACTCAATTACTAAAACTTGAGGGTCGAGCGAGTCAGCTTGATGCCTATATTCATCACGACGATCGCAAGCCCCTGAGCCGCTGGATCTGGGCACAAGATCGTTATATGGTCATCGAAGCTAAAAAACTATTACAAACACCCGATCGAGAATTAAGTTGGGGCGATCGCATCCGCAAACGAAAAGTCTTTGCCCCATTCATTATTTTAATCTACTGCTTAATCTTTAAAGGCGGCATCCTTGATGGTTGGCAAGGCTGGTATTATGCCTTCCAAAGAACTCTAGCGGAGACATTACTTAGTATTCATATTATCGAAGCTGAATACCTGCGTAAATCAGTCGATAGTTAGTAATCTAAATTATGAACCCCCAGAATTTTCATCCATCACGGAAAGATCGCTCGGATGAGAGAGCAATTTTCGCTCTTTAATTGGCTGCGCTGGATTACCCGCATAAATTGTCATCGGTGCCAAGGAGCCACTTGTCACACTCCCTAAGCTCAGTACCGCACCGCGTCCGAGTTTGGCACCTGGGCCGACTGTAGCCCGCGCAGCCACCCAACAACTTTCACCGATATGAATTGGAGTGTCTTTCAATTGAAAAGTGGGGCTAGTCCAGTCATGATTGCCAGTACAGAGATAAACATCTTGAGAGAGGCAAGTATGGCTATCGATCGTTACCAAAGCAACATTGTCAATCCAGCAATTTTCACCCAGCCACACAAAATCCCCAATTACCAACCGCCACGGAAACTTAACTTTTAGCCCCGGCTTGATCGCCACTCCTTTACCTACCTGTGCCCCAAAACTACGCAGCACCCAGCATTTGAAGTCATAACTCAAGATCCAGTAGCTACTTACCAATGGTGCCCCTAGATAGTACCAAGCAACTTGCTGCCATAGCGGTGCGCCAGGAGAATATTCGCCTACTGTGTATTTGTCTAACCGCATATCGGATTGCCTTAGCCTAACTGACCAGAAAAATATTATATCGCCCAGAAGAGGTGATTTACCTCTAATTGACGGCATTTCTGGGGAATACTATAGTAAGATGTCCTCATCACTGAAGTAGATCGGAATTTGACTATTATCAAGCCGATCTTCGCACTCAAAGCTCAGTCTTAATCCAAATACTCAACTTCAAATCATCAGGACAAGAAGTAAATTTTCCAGGGTTTTAGCTATCCGTACAGATAATATGGGTACTATGTCTACAAATTTATTGTAACACTGATAATTCAGGTTTTACCGATCGCTAAGCCGCGATCTAGTTCATTAATTTCTCATTTTTGCTTTACCATGCAGCAAGACTGATGAAAAATAGTGGCTTCATTTATCAAGCATTCCTCCCCATAAGTTAGCGATATGCCTTCCTCCACCAAAATCGACACCCCCGTAGCTAATCAGATTTCCCGCACAGATTATGCTCCTACTATCAAAAAAGATTATTCTCCTACGTCTCTGAACACTCCTCATCGAATTAAGCTCAAAATTATCAACCAGTTTTTTCCGCCAGATTATGCGGCTACTGGTCAACTGATCGAAGAACTAGCTCACAATCTCAAAGGTCGTGGTTATATCGAAGTGTTCACCAGTCAACCTTCTTATGCTTTCGATCGAGATGACTCCCCACGCATCGAGTCACATGACTCCTTGATCGTTCGCCGTTCGCAATCCGCCCGCTTTTGGCCTCAAAGAATTCGGGGTAAAGCAGTTGCTGGAGCGATATTTTTTGTGCGGACAGCTCTCCATCTCCTCCGACATGCTGACAGCCGAGGGATGGTATTACTAACTACCGCTCCGCCATTTTTACCTGTATTAGGGTATCTTCTCAGCCGCATTTGCAAAATTCGCTATGTTTGTCTGCTCTATGACTTGTATCCAGACATCGCCATCGAGCTAGATGTCATCAAAAAACAACATTGGATTGCCAAGTTGTGGGATCGTTTGAATTGTCTCACATGGAAGCGGGCGGCGGCGATTATTGTTTTGAGTGAGACGATGAAGGATCGGATTCTCGCTAAACAACCAGGCATCGAGGACAAAATTGTGGTGATTCCGAGCTGGGTTGACCCAGAGCAAATCGTACCCAGATCGAAACAGGATAACTGGTTTGCCCAAGAACATGGACTAGTTGAGCCATTCACCGTTTTGTACTCGGGGAATATGGGTCGCTGTCATGATATGGACACCCTATTGGATGCAATTGTGCGACTTCGACACACACCGATCCGATTTGTATTTATTGGTAGTGGTGAAAAGCGTAAGCACTTCCAACAGTGTGTCGAAGACATGGGTCTCAATAACTGTCTATTTCTGCCTTATCAATCTCGTGAAAACTTGCCCTTTTCTCTGACTGCTTGCGATGTCTCGATCGTCAGTATCAGTGCTGGAATGGAAGGATTGGTGGCACCTAGCAAGCTGTACTCAGCACTAGCATCCGGTCGCCCAATTGTGAGCATTTGCCCAGAAAATTCTTATCTCAATGATGTGTTCGATCGAGCTAATTGTGGTGTTACT
>JAJAZF010000565.1 GCA_026785875.1 Chamaesiphon sp.
AAGCTATCGGTGCAGTGCCGGAATTTCTAGCATAAAGCGGATGCGTTCCGGTCGGGTCCCCCACTGGTCGGGGGACCCGCCCAGTTGACCATGGAAACGCACCAAGCACCCACCCCTACAATCGATGTCCTAACCTCCTTGGCGGCTGCTATATTAACTTTAATCTGGCGATCGATTATTCATCCATTTCCACCATTGAAATAAAGATCGGGATAAAACCAACGGCTGTAGTTGTTTTGCATTCCGCGATAGTAGATCTTGGGTAATCTCAAAAGCTGCATATTGTAATCCCAGAAAACTATCTACAGGTGCATAGTAATTACCTAAAGTAATGGCTCCAGACGCATAAACTTTACCCGATTGGTTTGCCATTGCGGCCAATTCAAAGTCAGGCGTAACAGTTAGTCTACCGAGCTGATTGATTGGTAAATTATATTGCTGCACCAAATCTTGGAGGAGTGGACTTGCCATAATTGGCGCATCTACAGCAGTAGCATCGATGATAAAGTCTGATTCTAATTGCATGTCGCTCTGGACTCCTGATTCGCGCACGGTGGTAATCGTGCCACCATGAGTAGGATGGGGTACGACTTGCTGAACTTCGCCGTAAAAGATCTGATACCATCCTTTATTGATACCGCCAGTGACGATTCTCCGCCAGTCGGGACGATCGATCGTTGTCACACCGCCCCAATCGGCGAGTAAGTGCTGACGTTGTTCTGGCGTGGCAGTTTCGAGGATTGCTTTATACTGTCCTCCCCAAGCAGATTTCGGCCAATTGAAGGGCTGGAATTCATAATTATGTTCGACTTTTCGCTCGGCTAAACCATATTTATTACCTTCAATTTTCGCAGAGCGAAGTAATTGAATTACTTTGATTTCGACTCGATCGCAATCGCGTCTTAGTGTGTATAGTTTCTGAAGGATTCGGGCGGCGACAATCCCTGTTCCGCGCAATAGTACCGTTCCCCCAGATGTAGCTAAAGATTCATAGATATGTTCGTGCGGTTCGTAGGCATTTACTACTGTCTTGAAATCCTGAGTGCGATCGCGATAGGCTTGGAGATCTGGCAAAAATTGGAGCGCGGGATAACCAGTGGCAATATGGACGTACCGCGCGATCGTACAGGCATAATCAGTCGGTTGTTGGCAGGTATAGACGATCGCATAACGACCATCTGTAGTCTTCCGAATTGCTTGAACGTGAGCAGTCCGAATCATTTTGCGCCAACTAATCCGTGCTGCTTCACGATCGATCGCCGCGATCGCATCTCCAGATTTGGGGGTATAAGTAGCCGCCAGCGTGGGTTCGGCAAATACCTGCCAGAGATGACCCAGACTCGATCGCAGTTTCCCCTTCGCAATGCCTCTAGCCGCCTCCAAGGTCGCATAATTAGGAAAACCCCAAATATTGTCAGGACAAGCATCCGCAGGGGATCTGAGCCGCTCCTGGGGGACGATCTGAGCGTTGAGACAGAGTTGCTGATAGCGTCCGTAGGGTTTTTGCTCCATCCCCAATACTCGCACCTGCTCGGTACTCACCCCACCAATTCGCAGCAAATCTACCCAGATAAAACTTCCTAAGCCGCCGCCAATCGTCGCATATTCTACTTCTTCTACAGGCAATCCTGTAGCGTGAATGGCTTGAGGATCGATCTGTTGCTGTTGGAAAATCGGGGGTAGACAACTATTAACCTGAATTACAGGTGGTGGAGTAATCCGGGGATCTGGACGATTGGTGACAGAGTTAAAGCCGATTTGGGATTGACTTGCAGACGTGGCAACGGGTTGAGCATTACTGGGGATGGCGATCGCCATCTGATAATTCCCAATTTGAATCACATCTCCAGGTACGATCTGACTTTGGGTGTGTTTTTGCCCGTTAATAATGATGCCATTACTACTACCTCGATCGATTATTGTCAGTCGATCTTGGTGAATCTCGATCGAGGCGTGATAGCGGGATACGTCCAAACTACTCAATACGATCCGACATACGCGTTGCTCGTCGATGATCTCAGGAAGTCGCTCGAATTCCCGCCCCAAAGCAATTGGGACAGTTAACAGGGGTTCTTTGCGTTCTCCTGTGGCTGGATCTTCCCACATCAAACGGATTTGCACGATCGGTTAACTGAGTGTTTAGTTGTCAATTTTAGCAGTATGGGCGATTTTTTGGTCGATCGCGCACAGATCGACTACTGTACCTTGCCTTTAGTTTGTGCGATTGGGTTCGGCTTTGCTCTACCCAACCTCCAGATTACTATAGCAATCCTAGATCGTCGGGTATGGTATCAGACTTGGTGCGTTGCGGCTGGTGCCTAACACAGCCTACAATCTCTGGTAACACTATAGATTACTATGAGATTTTGATGAATTTATGAGCGAGCGATCGCCGAATGAAAATCTCATCCAGAAGTTAGCGGCGGGTAAATTATTTAGGATAGTTGTACTCGCGCAGTTCTGCATTCATCTATGTGCTTATATTGCGTCTTTTATCAAACTAATTACGATCGAGGCTGGTGGATACTATGATGTTGGCGTTTGGGCTTTTATCGGTATCACCTCTGGATCGATGCCACTATTTGCGATCGGAGCGTGGCTAATTCGACACAGCTTGAAAATATCTAAAAACCAAAGATTTTGGGGATATTGCTTTCAGATCGTGGTCTTGATTTGGAACATTTGGATTGTTAAGCTAAGTTATTTTAGGTAATTGGCTAGTTTGAGGAAAGTTGGGATATTCCCTAAAGCCTGCTTGGTGCGCTAAACCGTCGGGGAACCCGACGAGCGCGCATCCGTTAAAACCTAAAACCTAACCCACAGCGCGAGTCAGTAGTACGGGACAGGGGGCTTTTACTCGCACATAGTCAGAGATTGAGTTGCCTAATAGGCGATCGAGATCTGGTAAGTTTTTAGCGATCGAAGGACGACGATCTGGCGAACCAATCATTACGAGATCGGCTTGAAACTCATCAGCAGCTCTACAGATTTCTTGACCAGCATCGCCAGCAAAGACAATACATTTATAAGCTACTCCTTGTTTTTTCGCCTCATTAATAGCAGGTGCAAAGATTGGATCTTGTTCTGGTTTGATAATTGCAGCGGCAGATTTTTGGGTCCCTTTGACTTGAGTTATGAGGATTTGACTACCTTTAATATCTCGTAAAAAAGAGAGTGCTAACTTCAGCGATGCTTGAGCAGGAACAGAGTTGTCATATCCCACCATGATTTTAGAAATACTTTTGACATAAACATCATCCTTTACCAATAACATCGGGCGAGAAGTAAGCTGAAAGACATATTGACTGACAGAATTGGAGAGGATCGACTGGAGCCGATTTAGCCCCCGCGAACCCATGATAATTAGGTCAGAATTTTCCTCATCAGCAACTTGACAGACAATATCTTTGGGATCGCCTTGCTTGAGTCTGACATTAACTTTAGCGGGATCTAGTTTGAGATACTCGATCGCGTCAGCGAGGATTTTACCGCCAGCGGTGAGCTTTTGGGACATCAGCTCGGCGGTGACTTGCGGAGTCACTACATGTAAAATAGTGACGCTTGCCCCTTTGACGATCGGAATTTCCATCATCAATTTCAGCATCTGTTCGCACTTTCCCAATCCAGCGACAGCGATTAAAATATTTTGAATCATTGGTATAACATCCTATCTAATTCTTAAATTAGCTGGTGGTGAGATGAATCTCGATGGCTTTGATAATGCCAGCGGTTGACTGAGGAAAATTCGCTCCTCAAAGGATTGTTAAACTAGTTATCGATATTCTCGATCTTGCACTGCTATCCTACTCATACCTCGCGATCGCAATATTATTTATTATTTAACTCTTCTAGCAGGTAGGGTATAAAGGATAATGGCTCAATTGAATAGCTCCCATCACTAGATTGCCCCATGATTTCAATTAATTGTCTCAACCGCCAGTTTACAGATATTCAAGCAATCATCTTTGATAAAGATGGCACCCTGGAAGACTCTGGGAACTATCTTCGCAACCTCGCCCAAAAACGGGCACGACTAATTGACGCTCAAATCCCTGGTGTGGGCGAACCGCTGCTGATGGCATTTGGGGTAAACGATGGTGGCTTAGATCCAGCCGGATTGCAAGCGGTAGGTAGTCGCTCCGAAAATGAAATTGCGGCGGCGGCTTATATTGCCGAAACGGGGAGAGGATGGAGTGCAGCTCTAGACATTGTACGGGGAGCTTTTAGCGAAGTCGATCGGGTGATGGAATCTACACCCAATGCGATGTTTCCTAGTTGTTTGGAATCGATCGCATCCTTCGCAGGTGCAGGGCTAAAATTAGGCATCATCTCCGCCGCAACTACCAGTCAAGTTGTCAAGTTTGCCCACTACCACAAGTTACAGCCTTATTTTCAGGTACTTTTAGGTTCAGATCTCCAATTTGCTAAACCAGATCCGCGCTTGTTTCAATTTGCTTGTCAAGAACTCGGCGTAAATCCCGCCCAAACCCTGATGATTGGCGATAGTAGCTGGGATATGATCATGGGCAGTCAAGGCGGTGCAGCGGGCTGTATCGGCATCTCCTGGGGTCGATCGATGAAGCCGCTGGCTATGGCTGATATGTCGATCGAGGATTTGTCAGCATTACAAATTACTCGCTAGGGCTTGTCAGCCTTGCAGAGGATCAATTTCTAACCGCTGAGGTTGTAGGAAGCAACCTGACTTCTTTTTCTCCGCTTTTTCCGGAATTTCCCCCTTTCAGGGTGGATATAATACTTGGATCGAGAAGATCGAATCGATGTAGACTCAACAAGATTGCAAGTTTTATGACAAATACCCGTCTGCTGCGCCGCGAAACCGGACGAGATCGGAGTTTGATGGTGGGAACGATCGCGATCGTCGGAAGTTGGCTGTATTTCAATCGAGCGGCTCTCCAGTGGTTGACAACATCGATCGTCGATGTCCCTTTGTTCAATGGTGCCATGTTAGTCGCAGGTGGCTTGTTATTGACGTTCCTCGGTTGGC
>JAJAZF010000566.1 GCA_026785875.1 Chamaesiphon sp.
AGGCACTTCATAGCCCTTGACGCGGGTATTTTGCGACGAGGGAATGTATTCTAATAATGGAATAGGCATATATTTAAAGTTCTCTTCTTACGAAACTTTACAAATTTCTCTCATCATAATCCCGATCTGGCATCCACCTTTGACCCTGAGTGGAAAACATTACATTCCTTAATTTTCCCTCAACCTTACAGCTACCAACCTTCTGGTTGTTTATAAATGTGTCACTCTGGCTCCACTTTTGTTTCGATCGTCAAGATGAGAGGCTCGGGGGATGGAGGGACTAATTATATTTCCTTTATCCTTTTCCCCCTTGCCCAGCTTAAAGCCTAGAGCCTCAAAGCCTAAAACCGATCGCTCTCACCAGTCATCATTGACGATCGAATCTGGGAGTCGCAATTTGGGAAACCGATAAAAGGTGTCGCCGTCGTCATCAACCTCTGGAATGCCGTTGAGTAGACGCATCTGTTCGTCGAGAAAGATTTTAGCAGTCTGGCTATTGACTTGAGAAATTGCCATCAACTGAATTAGGGAGATCTGACTATCCTGTTGCCGTAATAATTGGTAAAAAGCAGATTCTAGGCGTTTGCGTCGATTAGAATTATTAATAAATCCTACCGTTCCTGCCCCTAAGCCAAATAGGATTAGTAATTCAATTAAGCCCATGAGGTGAATAGTTGAAGATTGACTATACAGTGCAAGTATAGCGACTTTGGGGCACATCACAGCAGCTTGATGATATATCTGCTAATTACGATCGTGACAACAGTTGGTCGATCGCCGATAATGGCACTGGATACGATCCATCATTCCACCTCCTCACACATTCCTATCCCCTATTTTTCTGTTCTCTATCTGTGGATGAACATCCTTCTCTAAATATTGCGATCGCCCGCTTGGGTGACACGCCAGATAGTTATGCTGTGTGGGTGCTCAAAGCACCATATCCTGGCGGCTATGTCATTGAAAATTGTAATTGGACGATCGATCTGTCCCAAATTTGGCGAGCTTGGCAAGGGCTGTTTAGTCCTGGGAGTAGAGCCTATTGTCTACCATGTCATCAAGATACAAACATTCCCGACTTAGATTTAGCGGCGATTAGTCCGGCTGACGCTCCTGGACCTCAAATCTATAGTGCTAACCTGATGCAGCATCTGGGATTGAAGTTGTGGCAATGGTTATTTTGTAGACAAGTGGGAAATGCCTTTGCTCAAAGTCAGGGCATCGCCATCGGGCAGGGTAAATCGCTCCGCCTCCGCCTGGAAATCCGCGATCCCGACTCGATCCCATTACCGTGGGAAATCCTCCAGTCACAGCCAGGGAAGCCCGCACTCTCACTCGATCGACAGGTGTTATTTAGTCGTACTAATAGTGATGTCGATCCGCTACCGCCGCAACGACTCGATCGATCGATCGAAATCCTCTTAGTCTTGGGGCAGAATATCCCTGGGAGTCCCGCTCTCGACCTCCAGCAGGAATCAGCGATGATTTCTCAAGCTCTGCGAAATACTATGCCCAGCGGGTTCAATCCCCCCAATCGGCTTAATTCGGCAGGTTGTAAGGTACATACTCTAGTTCAACCCACTCCCGCCGAACTAATTACCGCGCTAGAGAGTCAGCATTACAATGTATTTTTCTATGCTGGACATGGAATGCCCGCACCAGATGGGGGATTGCTAATCCTCAACGATCTTGGTGGGATTAACGGTACAGAATTGGCGCAGTTACTCGTGCGGTGTCGAGTCAAACTAGCCGTATTTAATTCCTGTTGGGGAGCGCAACCTTACCAGCACCAGCAACAAGCAGTCCCTCGCAGTAGCCTCGCGGAAGTCTTGCTCCACTATGGCGTTCCGGCGGTACTTGCGATGCGAGATCCGATCGCTGACAGAGAGGCTTTGAGCTTTATTGAGACGTTTACTCAGGCTCTAGCACAGCGACTGAGTATTGATGAAGCCGCCGCAATTGCCAGACAACAATTGCTGATTTCATACAAGTTCAATCAACCTGCTTGGACTTTGCCAATTCTGTATATGCACCCAGAATTTAATGGCGAATTAATTCGATCGATTGCCGAAGCAGTGACCGAGATGCCGTTTGTCGTACAATCGATTCCAGCCGCATATATGCGATCGCTAAGTTTCCATACTCATCCCGATTTTCCGATCGATGGTGGTTTGATGCGAGTCGGTAGATCTAGCCATAACAATCTCGTAATTGTCGAGCCTTGGGTATCTAAATGCCATGCCGAAATTATCTATCGTTCTTCGATGGCCGATCCTGGTAACGGGATTTACTATCTCCGAGATTCATCCAGCTTTGGCAGTTATATTCTAGCTAGCGAGAATAAATGGGTGAAGGTTCACTCTCAAGAATTTCCGCTTCAGTCAGGAATGCAGATAAAATTTGGGAGTGAGGAAGGGCAAATTTTAGAGTTTAGGATCGCCTAATTTATTGTCTACAATTATCGCGATCGATCGATGATTTTTCTAAAGATTTTATGTTAGAGAGAGCAATTCTCTTTCCCTTCTCTACGAGAGGCTTTGCCAACGGGACGCTCCGCGAACGAGAGGCTGTGCCTACGGCAGGCTGTGCTAACACCAAAGCCAACGATACCGATGAAAAAATGACTAGTTTCTGCTAAAATTAATTAAACATACAATATTAAATAGAGGTATTTATGTCTGAAGAACGATTCAATCATCTAGAAACTCAAATTTCTGCATTGCAACAGGATACAACTGCGTTGCGGCACGATACAACTACATTGCAGCAGGATATGACGGCGATGAAGCAAGATCTGACGGCGATGAAGCAGAACATGGATTCATTGCGAGAAGATATGAGTTCTGTACGTCAAAGATTCGACAGTTTTGAAGGGACAATTCTAACTGCTATGCGTGAAGGTTTTAATTCACTCCGAAATTATTCTGATGACCTCAATTACGAAGTAGCTGATAATGCTAGAGCAACTCGGCTGCTAAAACGGCGTGTTGCTCGTTTAGAGCGGAAAGAGGGAGACTAGATCCAAGGTTATTATCCCCAGATGTCGATAAATTTATGGTATGGCAACTGTTCGGCACAATACCAGAGTAGTTTATAACATTCCACTGAAGTAGCTCGTTGGTTTGGTTTCTCTTCTGGAGCATCGTCCAATTCGAGATCGCCTATTTTATATTTTAAAGTCTTAATGACTAATGGTAATTGTGCTTCTAATATTACTTCCTTGAGATATTCACCAGTTCGCTTGTAGAAACTTGGTAGCTGGGGAGAAGACATTAATTGTAATAAAGCATCAACCGCCATTAGATGTCCAG
>JAJAZF010000567.1 GCA_026785875.1 Chamaesiphon sp.
GTCATGCTCCTGTTAATTGGGCAATTTTCTTTACTTGGATTATCACTTTGGTTCGTCGCTCTGGCATTCGGACTGTCCCACAAGCTCTCCGCTTGTGGGCTAACCAAGTTGACGATGTTTTTTCTTTTCTTGTATGAAACGACCCTGACTTGGTTGAGTCGAGGGGGGATATTATTCCCCGCCCCTCACCCCTTCGGGTGGGGGAAAAACCATTTTGATTTTTTTTTTTTTTTTTTTTAACAAACCCCCCCTGTTTTATTGGGGGGGGTGGGGGGGGTAGAGGACTACGCCGGAGTTAGTATTCACTCATATACACAATACTTTCACCTTATATCAACCTAAATTTATGACTACATTTCCGATCGATCTCACCGCCTACAAACGCATCAGCCTCGATGCCAGCAATCCCACACTGACAAACGAGCAAAAAACCAGCCTCAAAGATAATATCCAATTGTGTCGCGATGCGATCGTGTTTTTCACAGCCACAGGTGCAGCCAGAGGCGTAGGCGGACATACAGGCGGCCCTTATGACACCGTGCCGGAAGTAATGATTCTCGATGCGCTATTTCGGGGTGCGGCGGATAAATACGTGCCGATTTTCTTTGATGAAGCTGGGCATCGGGTAGCGACTCAGTACCTCATGTCCACGCTCAATGGTGACTTACCCGCCGAACGGTTGATGGAGTATCGTGCAGCTCATTCTCATCTGCCTGGACACCCTGAATTAGGCTTTACTCCTGGCGTGAAATTCAGTTCCGGTCGTTTAGGTCACATGTGGCCGTATGTCAACGGTGTAGCAATGGCAAACCCAAATAAAATCGCTTTCTGCTTGGGTTCCGATGGTTCGCAGCAAGAAGGTAATGATGCTGAAGCCGCACGATTATCTGTCGCTCAACAGCTCAACGTCAAACTGATTATCGATGATAATGACGTAACGATCGCGGGTCATCCATCCAAGTATCTCAAGGGTACAACTACTGCTAAAACCTTACTCGGTCATGGTTTGCACGTCCTCGAAGGGAATGGCGAAGATATTGATAACTTGTATGCACGAATCTGTCAAGCTGTCAATACTGCTGGGCCGATCGCGATTATCAATCATCGCCCCATGTGCCCTGGGATTGTCGGCTTAGAAGGTCAAACCCACGGACACGACGTAATTTCGGTCAAACTCGCGATCGAATATCTCGAATCCCACGGTCGTCAAGCCGCCGCCGACAACCTCAAAGGCATCAAAGCACCCAAAAATGAATATACCTTCCTGGGTTCGAGCGACAAATGGGATGCCAACCGCAACGTCTTCGGCGATGCTGCTGTCGCGATTCTCGGACGGATGAGTGAAGCCGAGCGGGTGGAAAAAGTAAAGGTCATCGATAGCGATCTCGAAGGCTCCTGCGGTCTGAAAAAGATTCACGATGCCTATCCTGAGGTCTTCATCTCCTCCGGCATCATGGAGCGCGGTAACTTCTCCGCCGCTGCTGGGTTCGGGATGGAAGCAGGCAAACAAGGGATTTTCGGCACCTTCAGCGCGTTCCTGGAAATGTGTATTTCCGAAATCACGATGGCGCGGTTGAACAATTCCAACGTCCTGAGCCACTTCTCCCACTCTGGGATTGACGACATGGCGGACAACACTTGCCACTTCGGTTTGAACAATATGTTCGCCGATAATGGTTTAAGCGATGGTTATACCACCAATCTTTATTTCCCCGCCGACCCCCATCAAATGAAAGCCTGTTTGGAAACAATTTTCCACAATCCAGGTTTGAGATTTGTGTTCTCGACTCGTTCTAAAGTACCCGCAATTTTAGATACCAACGGTAAGGATTTCTTCGGTGGCGACTACAAATTTGTCTCTGGTAAAGATGAAGTAATTCGTGAAGGTACTCAAGGCTATATCGTCAGTTTTGGTGAAGCTTTATACCGCTCATTAGATGCAGTCGAACGCCTCAAACAAGAGGGCATCGATATCGGTCTGATTAATAAGCCAACATTGAATTCGATTGATGAAGAAATGATGGCTAAAATTGGTAAGTCACCAATGGTATTAGTGGTCGAATCTTTCAACCGCAAAACTGGTTTAGGCAGTCGGTTTGGTTCGCATTTATTGGAGCGCGATTATAAGCCTAATTACAATCATCTCGGTACGCATATCGAAGGTTGTGGCGGTCTATGGGAGCAGTTCCCACATCAGGGTATCGATCCTGCTGGGATTATGGCTGCGGTTAAGAAGTTGATCGGTTAGGAGATTTAGGATTTAGGCTTTGAGACGCATGAGTTGGAAGTTGATTCCAGCTCGTGCGTTCTTTGTGTAGGATTTAATTACTTCTTCTTGCTCCGCCTAGATTTTATTTTGGTAATTTTAGCTGAAACTTGCGATAGATCCAGTAGATTTAAATTGACCATACTTAGACTTACATATTGGGCACTCATATTTCCCAAGACCTCTTTGCATTAGTGGCGTTTCAGAAAGTCGAATTGTTTGCTGATTCTTGTCATAGCAACCTGTACAAAATGGGCCATCATTTTCAGAATTATAATAAGCATCATCCTTAAAAGTTAACTTTGACTTAGGATTTGCAAAAGTTTCAACTTTTTTCTGAAGAGTAACAACCTGCTCTTTGAGTTCATCATTTTCTCTAATATGACCTGAAAGCCTTACTTGTGTTTCTGCAAGTTCGATACTTAATTCTCCAATGATTCTCATGAACTCACCACGTTTGCTAACATCTTTAACTTCATCTGCATACTGATGAAGCGATCTAACCCCATCAATTGCAGCTTTCGTTGCACTGATTGCTTGGAATATCTCACTCATATGTACCTCAACTATCTTTCTCTTAAAAGATATTCCTAACTTTAGAGGGTTTCAAGTTGTGTGAAGTACGGATCGCCGAACATTTGTACTTCTTGGCTAAGTGTCTGATCTCGTTTATTGTTAAATCGAGTTTAGTGACGATCGATCGGTTATTGGTGGGGGAGGGCGGGTTTGATTTAGATTTTTGGAATTATTCGGAATCGATCGCATAAACCCGCCTGTACAAACTCATACAGGCGAATATGTGGGTGGTGGTTTGATCGATACTAGGTGCGATCGATCGAGTGTTCAGAGTCAATTTTCCAAGACCCAGTGCTAAAATTGAGACATCACAGGCATTTGTCCATTTTTGCATCATGACCCAGGCAAACGAACCAGAAGATAGAGGCATAGAAGCAAGACTAGCTAGATTGGAAGAGCGACTATCTCGGATCGAACGAACAACCGTACCCAATGACTATATTCGGCGATCGTTCGACAGGGTATATCAAGATATGACAGAGCTGCACTATAAAATTGACAGTTTAGCGATCGAGGTTGATGGAGTCAAACAGAGCAATCAACGCCTAGAGCAAAAGATTGACGACGTTAGCACGGAAATGAACGGGAAGCTCGACCTTATCATCAGAAGATTGACTGGAATGAATTAAGGATATTCGATCGAGCGTGGGGATTGGGGGTGGTGATGTTCGTTGCCGAAGCCTTTCGGCACGAAAAAGAGCCATCGTCCGAATTGGCTGGATCGTTCAACCTGAAACTGATTTCGCTAGATTAGTCACCCTATATGTGAAAAAACGGCCATGAAAAATCCCGAACTCTTCGATATTATCCAACTCCTAATCGACTTACCCGCTCATAGCCTCTGTGCGGGCGATTCTCGTTCCGAGACGCTACGCGAACGAGGTGCCATTTGCGAAGAATATGACAATTCACAGTATGAGGTAGAATTTACCAATTCAGATGGAGAATCGATCGCTTTGGTTACGTTATCGTTGGCGGAGCCTCTCGGTACGAGACTCGATTCTTTTGTCGTAGTGTGGCGATCTGCCTCTAAAACTTGGGTACCGATCGCTGAAAAAATTCAAGCTATCGTATCAGCTTTACCGGAAGAGAATCTATCAAAAGTTTTTGACTTCGCTCGCTCCGTCCATAACGAACGAATCTCTGTCTAGGATTGAGCTTCGCATGTAGTCTCAGAAGTGTTAAAATCGGGCGTATATTTTACCGATCGACCAATGAAATTAACCGTAATCGTCCATGAAGCGATTCTCCAGGGGAGAGGCTTCTCGTTCGCGAAGCGTCTTCTCGGAACGAGACGCTACGCGAACGGAGAGAAGAGAAGCCTTTCGCCAACGAAAATCGATCGCGATTTAATCTATCTCATTCATAAACTTCATTTCGAGCAAATTGACGATCGCTCACGCCGCTTCCAATGGTGCCA
>JAJAZF010000568.1 GCA_026785875.1 Chamaesiphon sp.
ATTCATCTATTTAGCACGGGGGAATGTGCGGGTGAGTTTGAATAATTATCCTGGGGCGATCGCTGATTTTGGTCAGGCAATCTCACTCGATCCGCAGGAGCCTTCCGCATATATCTATCGCGCCCAAACATATATTAAGATCGAAGAATTGCGTCAGGCGATCGATGATTATCAACTAGCTGCAAATATCTATCTAGAACGTCAAGATCTATCCAAATATCAAGACACATTAGCAAATCTCCAAAAGCTGCAACGCTCCACGCCCAAATTGCCACCACCACCGACGAAAAGTCCTCAAACCGAATCATTATTACGACAACGCTTATTTGTGCTGGTAAGCGGGCAATGGGGCATCGCTCAACGACTGATCGATCGACTCAAACAGGAGTCTCCAGGGTATGCCGAAGACTGGTATCTCGAACGCGTAATTTATAATCTAGAGCAGGGATTGTAAATCTACTTGTAGTTTTGACCAAGTAACAAGGTTAACAGTTGACAGTTGACAGTTGACAGTTGACAGCGATTCGCGCTCCTCGGGTTCCCCGAGGGTTTAGCGAATCAAGAGAGCGAAGTTTTTAGGCAGAGGATTTAAGCCCACTGGACGGGAGACCCCTCCAGTGGGCTTAAAACAATTCACCTAAAGGTGTTTGCTCTAAATCCCCTGCACTTTGGTCATTAGCCAACGTCTGCATGTGCGTTCTTGTCGCTCCGAGGTTTGAATCCCTGAAGCGACAACGAACTCATTCCTCATTACTCATTACTCATTACTCATTACTCATTACTCATTACTTAATCAACTGCTTTAGGTTTATAAGTAGAAATCACCTCTAATTCCTTGAGTTGTTTCGCGTCCACATTTGCAGGTGCATTGGTGAGCAAACATCGTGCTTGCTGTGTTTTGGGAAAGGCGATAACATCGCGGATCGAGTCTTCACCAGCGAGGAGCATTACCAATCGATCGAGTCCGTAGGCAATTCCACCGTGTGGAGGCGTACCATACTCAAAGGCTTCGAGTAAAAAGCCGAATTTATCATTAGCTTCCTCGATGGATAATCCGATCGCGCTAAATACTTGTTCTTGGATTTCACGTTGATGAATTCGGACGCTACCACCGCCGATTTCGGTACCATTGAAGATGATATCGTAGGCTTGAGCGCGGGCTGTTGTCAGATCGTTGATGTCGTCTGGATGGGGCGCGGTAAAGGGATGATGGAGTGCTTCTAGTCGCTTTTCATCAGCGTTCCACTCGAACATGGGGAAGTCTGTTACCCATAATAAATTGACTTTATTGTCATCGATTAAACCGAGTTCTCGCCCGATGACTAATCGCAATCGATCGAGTGTTTTATTTACCATCGCTGCATCACCAGCACCAAATAGTAATAAGTCTCCAGGTTTGGCACCTGTGAGGGTGAGTAGCTGCTGTTTGCTTATTTCAGATAGTGAGTCTTTGATTGCGCCGATCGTTTCGATTTCATTATCAGCGAGGACGCGGATATAGGCGACACCTTTTGCACCTGCTTCGGCGGCTTCTTTAAATAGGTTTCCACCTGGTTTAATTCGGACGTTGGAAATAGTTTGATTTCCGCCAGGTATCGGTAGGATTTTGACTACACCGCCACTAGCGATCGCCCCTGAAAATACTTTGAATTGGGAGTCTTTAAATATCTCGGAAACATTGACTAATTTCAGATCGAAACGGGTATCGGGTTTATCACAGCCGTAATCATCCATCGCTTCTGCATACGTCATCCGAGGCAATGGCAGAGCTAATTCTATTCCCTTAATTTCTTTAAAGATCCGAGCGATTAATTCCTCATTCAGGTTGATAATCTCTTCCTGAGACATGAAACTCATTTCCATGTCCAACTGGGTAAATTCTGGCTGTCTGTCTGCGCGTAAATCTTCATCGCGAAAACAGCGGGCGATCTGATAATAGCGATCGAATCCTGATACCATCAATAGTTGTTTGAATAGTTGCGGCGACTGGGGGAGTGCAAACCATTCGCCCAAATTTACCCGACTGGGTAAGATAAAATCTCTGGCACCCTCTGGAGTGGAGCGCGTCAGAATGGGAGTCTCGATCTCCATGAAATTAAACCGATCTTCCAAGCAGCGGCGGATAGTTTTGATTACCTGATGGCGGAGTTGGAGATTGGCACTCATCCGCTCCCGTCGTAAGTCGAGATAGCGATACTTGAGGCGTAAATCCTCCCGAACGAACTCATTTTCGGTCTGGGATACCTGGAAGGGTAATTGCTTGTGAACGCGGTTGAGCACCTCAATTTGCTCGGCATAGACTTCAATTGCGCCTGTGGGAATGCGATCGTTGAGAGATTCTTCAGGACGCGAATAAACTCGTCCAGTAATTTTGACGACGTACTCACTGCGGAGTGTTTCGGCTAGATGATAAGTATCGGGAGTGCGAACTGGATCGCTGACAACCTGAACCGAACCAGATCGATCGCGTAAATGGAGAAAAATCACCCCCCCAAGATCGCGGCGACGATCTACCCATCCGCACAGAGTAATAGTTTCGCCAATTTGTTCGGTGCGGAGTGTGCCGCAATAATGGGTTCGCATATGCTTTGACTAAATCTAATTCGATGACAATTAATTTGAGTTTTATCTGATCCTGAAGCAACTTTGAACAGGATTAAAATAGACTGTCTTTAATTATCTACCATTCCCTGTCCCCCAGATCCAAGCATGTTGATGTTATTGCGCGAGATTCATGTCTGGAGTGTAGATCTCAATGTAGAGCGCACCCGAGTTGACGAGTTTAGTCAATTTTTAACTACCCAGGAACGGCA
>JAJAZF010000569.1 GCA_026785875.1 Chamaesiphon sp.
AGGATGCAGCGGCGGAATTTCATTGAAGTCAACCACTACTTTTAATATATCTATCACTTCATCATAAGTAAGAAACCCCATTTCAATCCCATCTTCGAGATCGATCGAGGCGTAGCAGATATCGTCAGCAGCTTCCATTAGATACGATAGCGGGTGGCGACACCATCCTATTTCATATTGTTTGATTAGCCCAAGCTCGGTAGCGATTTCTGTAAGAATGTTTTGCTCGGATCGATCGCATCCATACTTCTTTTTTCCCGCACTCAAAAGTAAATCTGATGTCCAGGGATACTTGAGGAATGTGCCTAAAGTAGCATAAGTAAGCCGCATCCCTCCTGCAAATAGATAATATTCAAGTTTGGTGATAATCCTTAATCCCTGGGCATTACCTTCAAAGTTTTGAAAGTCATTAAGTTCGGCTTTATTTAAGCCTTTGAGAAAGTCTTTCTCAGCATTTTTTCTAAACCAATCTCTAATTGCTTCTTCTCCTGAGTGTCCGAACGGAGGATTTCCAATATCATGAGCCAGACACGCTGCTTGAACGATATCACCTAGATCTGATGGTTCGATCCCGATACATTTCAACTCATCAGCTAACCTATTACCTACTTTTGTACCCAGACTTCTGCCTACAGATGATACTTCCAGGCTATGAGGTAATCGGGTGTGAATATTATCATTTTCAGGAAGAGGATACACCTGTGTTTTATGATTTAGACGACGAAAAGCACTAGAGAAAACGATTCGATCGATATCTTTTTGAAAATGACTACGCCCGACTTCTGTCTGTTCGATCTGACTTACTCCAGATCTTTTTTGGGATAAAAGATTTGCCCATGTCATTCGGTTCATTTTAGTAGTTACCTCGACAATCTCAATTTATTTCCACCAAAATAGCCGCTCGATCCACCCACGTCGCGGCTGGCTACGCTCGTATTTATGCCATTCTTGCGCGGCTTGGTAAATAAATTCGACGTAACTAGGAGCTAAACCGGGAAAGGTAGTTAGCTCTGTAATTGTAAGTTTTTGTTGAATCGCAACTGCGAGGATTTGAATCAATTCTGGAGCATTTTGACCGACAATTTCTGCACCGAGAATTTGTCCTCTCCGAGTAACGACCATTTGACAAATACCACTAGTGATGTTGGCGAGTATTGCCTGAGGACAGGTTTTTAAATACGTTTGCAGGATGATTAGATCCCGAGGTTGGCGTAGGCTTCGAGCGGGAGTGGTTTGTCCGCTGTGCGCAATTGTCATCCCCACTCTGGCTAGGGGTGGATCTGTATATACTGCCCACGGGAGATAATTGTAACTCTGATAATCAACTTTAGTTTTGCACCAAGACAGGGCATTTTTTACAGCAATTTTAGCCTCAAACTGAGTCAAACTCTGACTCTGATAACCACCCAGAACATTTCCACAGACGCTACCACAGGCATAGATCTGGCGATGGGAGGTGCGGAGTTTATTATCGATCGAGATCCCTTTGTCTGTATAGTCTACACCGACACCCAGCAGATTAAATGGTTCTAATAATGGTCGATCGGGTAAAGCGATAAAAATTTCATCTACAGCGATCGATTCAGCACCAATTGTGACTAATTTAACTGCATCTTCTTTACCAACACTAGTGACAACAGTCGCTAGATAAATTTTCACCCCATCTGCTTCTAATTGCGCCTGAATCAAATTAGCCAGATCGAGATCTTCATAAGGTAAAATCTGTTCTGTTTCGACGATGAGGGTGACTTGACACCCCAATTTTGCCAGAGTTTGAGCTAATTCTACGCCGATCGATTCCGCGCCAATAATTGCCCAGCGCAAGGGGACTTCTCGCTGGCGTGGCTTGGTTTGTGCCGCATCGATGAGACTCGGCAATCGATCGAGCGTGAGATAGCCTGCTGCTTGAATACCTGGAATCAATGGAGAGTGAGAAACAGAGCCAGTGGCGATCAGATAAGCACGAGCGCGGAGATATCGGCGATCGATATTGAACGCTAAATGAGGGCGACGGCAAAATTCACCCGTACCGATAATTATATCCACACCCATTGCAGCCAGTAGCGCGGGACTAGATTGCTGTTCGAGCCTGTCGATCGCTGCCCGAGCATACTTCCAGGGGTAGCTACTTGGCGATTGAAGCCGCGTTCGAGCCACTCGATCGGTTTTGGCAATCTGCGCCAAAGCATGGGGGTAGAAAGCCCGCTGGGGATGGGGCTGCCCATACAACTGCGGCAAGATTAGCGCAACTCGCGCCTGTAAATTCACAGCTTCGATCGCGGCTGTTCGTGCCGCTGCTGTCGCACCAATAATTACTAAATCGTATTCTAATGCCAAAATTCAGGAAAATGGGGGGATGGGGAATGATGGAATCGGTTTGTCACAGCTAGATCTCGACCGCACATTCAAGGTGCAACTGTCAACACTTCGACTACGCTCAGTGCAAGCTGTCAACTGTCAACTGTCAACTTAATCACTATCCAAAGCGATAACCAAAGCCGCGAACAGTAGTAATATACTGCGGTTGACTGGGATCGATTTCGAGTTTTTCACGCAACCAGCGAATGTGGACATCGACAGTTTTTTGGTCGCCAATAAAGTCGATCCCCCAGACTCGATCGAGTAATTGTGCTCGCGCCCAGACACGACGAGGGTTTTGCATAAATAGCTCTAGCAAGCGAAACTCTCGCGGCGAGAGATTGACAGCTAGCCCGCGTACTGACACTCGATATTCTTCAGGATAGAGGGTGATGTCCTGAAAATGAACGATCGTCGGTGTATCAGCAGCGATATTCAGCCGATTGCGGCGGAGTAGAGCGCGACAGCGAGCCACCAACTCTCGCATACTAAAAGGTTTGCTGATGTAGTCATCCGCACCAACTTCTAAACCTAGCACCCGATCTGTTTCAGTGGTTTTAGCACTCACCATCAAAATTGGGACGTGATTGCCTTGAGATCGTAAAAATCTACATAAATCTAGACCGCTAACTTTGGGCAGCATCAGATCGAGAATAATTAAATCGAATGGAAAATCCTGAGGTTGGGGGACTGGTGCTTGACATTGGGTTAAAGCCGTATGTCCATCAGCCACAGCAACTACTTCATAACCCTCCTCTTCTAAACCTAGCACGAGCAATTCTCTAATCGACTCCTCATCTTCTACCACTAAAATGCGATTTGTGACGGTGCCTAGTTGCTCGATAGCAGAGTGATTCGACATATTTAGTGCGAGCATCATCACAGGTAACGAAAAAGATCGGGAAACAGTAAGGAAACGTGAAGGAGGGAAGATCGGGGGACATAGAAATTTTTGTTAACTATATTATAAATAGCAGGGAGTCAGAGCGATCGCCATACTACGCTCAAAGCCGATCGAACCTTTGATGATTCCCTCGCGCCAACGACATATTAGTGTCTGACCACAGATAACCGCCTAAAATATTTACTATTCCCTCTTGCCCATCGCTGATTGTTATGCGTTTACATCTAAGTACTTGGACAGAAGTTGAAACTTATCTGCAAAAATCTACTGGCATCATTATACCAATCGGTTCGACAGAACAGCATGGGCCGACAGGATTAATTGGGACAGATGCCATTTGTGCTGAAGCGATCGCCGAAGCTGTAGGTCGGGATACTCAATCACTAGTTGCACCCACAATCAATGTGGGGATGGCATTGCATCATACTGGCTTCCCTGGCACGATTAGTTTGCGCCCGAGTACGATGATTCTCGTCATCCGCGACTATCTTACATGTTTAGCGCGATCGGGATTTACCAAGTTCTTTTTTATTAACGGTCATGGCGGCAATATTGCTACTCTCAAGGCAGCTTATTCCGAAACATATGCTCACTTGGCAGATTTAAATATTCCCAATTTCGAGCGCATAGAGTGTCAAACTGCTAACTGGTTTATGTCCGGTAGTGTCTATCGTTTAGCCAAAGAATTATATGGCGATCGGGAGGGTTCTCATGCGACACCCTCGGAAGTTGCCTTGACCCAGTATATCTATCCCGAAGCAATTAAATCTACCCCATTAGACCCAAACCACCTCTCTAAAGAGTACAAAATTCTCGGTGCGGCAGATTTTCGCCGTCGCTTTCCAGATGGTCGGATGGGTTCAGATCCCAGCCTCGCTACACCCGAACACGGCAAGCAATTCTTCGATCTAGCCGTCAAAGATTTAACCGCTAGTTATGTAGAATTTTTAGCTTAACAGGTGGGAATCCCCACAACCATACGCGCAAGCGTTGGTGTGGGTTGACTAAGCACCGAGATATGTCACTGAGTTAGGGATGAGGATCGAAAAGTCCCTTATTTAATCGGAATACCTACCGATTTCAAAAACCCGCGTAAGCGCAGTAAAAGTATTGTTTCTTTAACTTTGGAATTATTAGTCACAATACTGGCATTATCAAGCTCCAATTGTTGCCTGGTAGTGACAACTAGTTCGGCAAACTCTTGAGCCGACAAAGCTTTGCCATCGATCGGCGATCGCGCTTCGGTAATGATTTCTGCTCTGAGAACTTCCTCTGGAATGTCATTGTCTAGAGGGACACTTGCCCGAACTGGGAGCATAATTTGCCAGCCAACGATCGTCAAAAACGCGATTTGGGTCAATTGAGCAGCAATTTTTAGGCGCATTGGTAAATCAGTTGACAGTTGTCTGGTCAGGTTACTGTAGCATTTAGCATGTACATGAGGTATGATTTACCAGCTACTAAATCTATCCACACCTAAAAATATACCGCATTCATCCACCGTTACCCGATGGCTTTCCTATGTATCAACCAAATCTGCCCCCTCAGCTCGATCGTTCGTCATCAAAACCTGCGCCATCAAGATTGAAGGTAGTTGGCTCGAATCATCAGCAGCAAGTTAAACACTTACCCGAACCTAATGCAGTTCCAGTCTGGCTGAGATCGTTGTTAACCATGCAGCATGGGGCACTGATTGTATTCGCTAGTGTGCTGGGGTTGAGTGCGATCGTGTATGGATACACCGTTTACACCCAAAGTTTGTGGAGAAGTCAGTACGGACAATTACAGCGGTTACAGCTTCAGGAAAGTCAACAAGCGATGATGAATGAACATCTCAAGCAGCAGATGGCGCAAACCGCCGAGGAACCCAAAAGTGGCTTAATTGCACCCAATCCCGATCGGATGGTGTTTATCCCTATAGCTCCTCAACGTCCAGCCAAACCGCTACCCACTCCCCATTCGTCCCAACCCGTTGGCGTTGGCGTTGGCGATAGCCTGCCGTTAGGCACAGCCTCTCGAAGAGAAGCCTCTCTGAAAGAGAATCGATCCTCCCAGTTCCCACGCGGCTACTAAACGATGCTCGATAACTCACTCTCGGCGATCTTACTTGCTGGTGGTCGCAGTTCTCGGATGGGTCGAGACAAGGCTACCATTGAAATTGATGGTGTGCCGCTGATTCGGCGGATCTATGATGTTGTCGCTTCATGTCAAGATGGCGATCGGGTAAT
>JAJAZF010000570.1 GCA_026785875.1 Chamaesiphon sp.
CCTGCCTTGCCTACACGCCTTACTGATATAGGAATATAGCCAAATAGCTTGAGAATCTTGTTTGCAGTAGCAATAGAGCTATTCTGAGTCGATCCAGCCCCGTTGCCTTTGCCCAAAGAAGTCTCTTCTTTAATATTCAGATTAAATAGGTTAAAAAAGCCTTTGGAATACTTGAGCGCATATTTCTGGATTTCAGCCACAGCTTCATCAGCTTTGAGATATTCTCTACCAGTCGCTAAGTCATTGACATAGGGGAGTAGTCCTCTAAGTAATTTAACTCGTTGGGCTAGTTTAGTGGTTTGGCTATATAAAACGTGAGGTTGCTGAATTTGACTCGCAAACATAGCCCGATCGATATGCTCCGCTAAGTCGGGATGATCTAATAACCAGCTCATCTCGCACTGCTTTAGATACAATCCTTTATCTTGAGTCCATGCCCTCATTAAGAATTCTTCCGCTAGATCTGCCATAGGTAGCCGCTCGTGTAGCAGACATTTTACTGCCTGTTGCTTTTGCTCATAGGTTGAGCCGCTACTGTGCAATATAGAGTGGGCTTGGGGAACCGCCAGCTTTTTACCATCTGAGTCAGTCAAGATTTTATTCTCTTCGCCCAAGATGACTCCTTTTGTCTCCTTATAGATATCAGCTAGTTCCTGGCTGGCGATGGCATCCTCGATTTTACTCTGAGCATTTTCCTGAAGTCTGATGGTTTCCCAGTCAATCTGAGTAACGTTATGTCCTCGATCGACTAATTCAGTTTCCAGATATTCAGCCAGATATTTAGCTGATAAAGCCGATCGAGCTGAAAATTCTGCATCTAATCGATTCCACACCTCTCCCTGATTCCCCATCGGGATTGTGCCTGTTCCATGCAACAGACTAGTTTCGTTGGCGATCGCTTTCCGCATCTTCAACAAAGCAACAGGATCGCGTCCTCTTGCGCTACCAGCTTCCGCGCCCATTGATGATACAAAAATATCTCTGGGACAATTGCTCCGATCGCGAGACAACATTTGAATTTGAGCGCGGGTATCTAGGCTAACAAAGTAAGCCATCACCCGATCGAACCAAGGCTCAAGAGTATTTAGCTTGATACTGAATCCACTCTCTACAGTTGGCGACAGCAGCAACAAACGAGTTGGATGCTTCAATAGCCATCCATCGGGATCGGTGAGCAGATCGTGAAGAACTGGAGCAGTTTTAGCGTCCAGACGAGTAACAGCATTCTTGAGATCTGGCATTTGCTTCAGCACCATTCGCTCTAAAGCCTCAAGAAATCTTTGACTACTGCTCGGAACAATCAAATTTTCACCGCGCTTGAGTCGATCGATAATTAAGCCAATAAAATGAGCAGGATTACCACCACCTGAATTCACATCCCAGTGGAATTTCTCAACGTCGTTCTTTAGAATTTCGTAGGGATATTTCCGGTTCAACAGATCCAAAATCCCATTAATCGACACATCGGTCAGATTATCCTCAAGCCCAATTACCGCCCCACCAGTAGACAATACCCGATCGAGGATAGCAACTAGATGAGCTTGGACTTTAGCTCTTTTGTTGCCGAGCGTACCACCGAGCGTACCGTGAGCAAGAATCGCTTCAAACTCATCTAGGATGACGAGTGAATTCGCTGGAATGCTGTCTAGGTGTAGCTTTAGGATGCTGTCTAAACAAAGGGCTACTTTTTTAAATTCGTTAATCGCCGCATCATCTTGTCCGTAACCAACTCGATAACTAGGGATATTCAGGCGTTTACGGAGTTGGTCGAGCAACCCATTCCGGTATCCTGGTACGATCGTTTTCCCTTTGGGGTATCTGGTTTCCCATTCCTCGATAAAATGGGAAAGTTGTTCTGTTTTACCCGAATTGCATGGACTACGAACAAAGCCAATAGTTCCAGGGTTAAGAGAGGGAATGCCTGATAAATATTCTTCAGAACGGGTGTGATCGACTGGTAGAGATAAAGTCGATAATTTATTAAACAGTAATCTGTCAGCAATTCTCTGAGCAGCCTGAGCGGGTAACTTGAGAAAATACTCCAAGTCCACCATTTTGGCATTGGTGAATTTCTTAACTGAAATTTCATCAACGTCACTATTTGCCTTAGTCCATTGACCCCACCATAAAAATTTAACCTTGACTCCTAACGATCCGAGAAATTCACATTGCCGCTGCCAGTGAGCCATCCGAGCTGGGTTAGTCACGTCCCCACCATCTAGAGTGATTACTACGGTTTTAATGCCCTCCAGTGCTGCTTTGACTTGAACTGGGGAACCGCTAAAGTTACCACTACTAGCTCCAATGAAATATTCGTCATGTTTGAAAGCAGCAAGCTTAGATTTGAGTGTACCTTCAGCCAAGTAAGCAATTTTTTTCTTGCTCGGCTTGCCTGTTACTTGGATCGGTAATTCACCTTCACCGTCACCGACAGGTAGTTTGCTGGATTTTAGACCTTTAGCCCAGAGATATTTCGCGCCTTCAAACCGAGGTACTGTCATGATTTGCCAGCCAGTAGCCAAACCAGCAACATCAAAGGTGACGATCGCGATCCCTTGGCTATTTAGTTGGCGATCGCCAAATTTCGATACACTGACTCCAGGTAAACTAAGTGGATAATCACCACTAATCTTTTGCCACTTGCCGATCGAGAAGAAAAGGCTGTCACTAATTTGAGCTTCAGTAAACCCTCGATCGAGCAAAAGTTGCTGGTGTGCTTGCGACAGCCCTAATTCCTTACTGAGAGCGCGAATCAGCGGATCGCGTTGCAGTGCAGTTAGACTTGTCTTTTTATACTCGGTGTCAGCTAAACGTTTAGTCTCTTCCCGCTGAGACTGCTTGGCATCATATTCAGCTTGGCGATCGTTCCACTCTGAGCTATTGCTACCTTCAGCCGCAAAAATATGATGCCCTTGTGCATCCTTTTTGGTTGTTTTGCGCCAACCGACAGGAGCAAAATCAGATCGCTTGCAAACCCAAAGTATATTGCTTAACTCGTAGCACCAGTCAGTATTGTCGCAAATCGGGCAAGGATTTTTCTTAGCAGCGTGGATTAAATTCTTCATTTGGGAAATTCTATTGAATTCCCCCAGTCATCGTCTTGGGTAAGCTTTAATC
>JAJAZF010000571.1 GCA_026785875.1 Chamaesiphon sp.
CCTTCTCGTGCGACGATCGATCCAGCAAAGACTTGTTGAGATTGGATCTCGATCGCATCCATAAATTCATCATTATGAGTAGGATCGTGATGAAAAATTACTAACTTTTTTACTTGTGCGGCTTGGGCGATTTTTACCCCTTCTTGCCAAGTAGAATGACCCCAACCTATCTTACCAGTCTGGGGATGATAATACTCTTGGTCAGTATAAGTAGAATCATAAATTAAGACATCAGCTTGATCGGCTAATTCTAAGACATTTCGATCGAGTCTATCGCTAAAATGCTCGGTATCGGTAATATAAGCAACTGCATAATCTTGCCAGCTTACGCGATATCCCATCGCCCCACCAGGATGATTTAATGCTCCAGTGGAAATAGCAACATCTCCTAAATTAACTCTGTCACCATAGTCGAGATTGTGAAACCGCAAATTGGCTCCCATCACCTGTAATGGTACTGGAAAATTGGGCTGGTTCATCTGATCGTGAAGACGATGTTCGATCGTCACACCATGCGGAATAACCCCGCCATAAATATCAAATTCATTCCCCTCCATAAATGCAGGAGAAAAGAAGGGAAATCCCTGAATATGATCCCAATGGGAGTGAGAGAAAAATAGATGTCCGCTGACAGGGAGATCGCCCAATAACGATCTTCCCAATACATGAATCCCAGTTCCCGCATCAAAAATTAGCCGATAACCACCCACTAACATTTCCACGCAGGGCGTATTACCACCGTAGCGCACAGTGGCGGCTCCAGGGCAAGCAATACTCCCCCGCACACCCCAGAAATGAATCGTGAATTGGTCTTCCAGTTTTGACATGAAGGCAGTTGACAAGGTAGGGGTGAAAAATTCGCCACAGTTTTTAAAAACTGGCATGACCCAAAATGCGATCGCTATAACTGAGGAAATTTTGGATTTTGGATGAAAATCCCCATGACACTAGTTATTATGCCCAAAAAATGGAGAATTAAGACAGGCTCTGAATATTCGCATCTTGCACTAGATACTATTGCTTAGTGTAGATCCAGGGTACCCTCAGCTCTATGCTTTTACTAGTCCTTATGTATTGGTGCAAGATGTGAGAATGTTCGATCGATAGCTCACAGAGTATAGGTAAAATCTTCGATTAACGATCCTGGCACCCAGCTCCCGCCTAGTTGCCGACTGCCATAGGTATCGACATCGGGAATAAATTCTACGTTATTTGTCAATGCCAGCAGATTATCGCCCCAACAACGGTAGAGACTCTCATCAAAGCGCAAATTGGCGATCGGTGCAACGATCTCGCCCCCTTCGACCCAGAAACAGGCGTAGCGAGTCATTCCAGTTACTCGCCCAGTCGGTCGATCGCTCCAATTGAGATAATGGAGATTGGATAGGTATAATCCGGTGTCTAAATCCGCTAAGATTCGATCGGGTGTCAGTGAGCCAGCACTAATTTCGGCTGAACGGAGCGATTCGCCGCGATTTGCGCCATTGGCTGGCTTGTGATACTCTTTGGCAGTCCGGGCATTGACTAGCGTATTTGCCAAATGACCGCGCTCGATTAGAGTCAGATGAGCTGGAGCAATTTCGCCCAATTCGTTAAATCTCGGGACTAAACCCCGTTGGAAATTTTCAGAGATCGTCAATTGCGATGATAGCGATTGTTCGCCCCGCTGTAATGCCCCAAAACAGCTCCTTCCCTGCTGCAAAGCTGCCTCACTAATTCCCCCCCAAGATAGCATCCCCAGTAGGTCGGCAGTCGCCGCTGGAGCCAAGTAGGTGCGATATTTACCACGCTCGATCGTCTTCAAGGGTTGCTCCAATCGCTGCAATTGGGTTTTCGACTCAGCAATCTTGGCTTGATAAACAGCATTATCCCAATGACTACCAGCGAGAGTACCTTTGACAGCTTGTCCGGTACTGGTAAATAGGGAGTAGTCCAGAGTATAGGATTGGGAAGCGAACCAGTGCTTTTGACCGCTACTATCGGCATAACCTCGGAGCATCATCCCCGCTGCGTACAAACCTGTGAAATCCAGATTTTCAACTACTGGTAATAAGCTACCTACTACCTCCGCATCTGGCAATAATTCCCCCGCGTGTACCTCATGGCTGGTAGCAATCCCCGTCGGGATGACTAGGTAAGGATCGACAGGTAATTGCGGCACTTCCAACCGGAGGGATGTCAGCGCGGCTCGTGCTTGTGGGAGGTCAATTTCCAAGTCGCCAGTACAAGGAAACTGGATCGAACTACTGCGCTGATTGGAGATCAGTTTTAGTTGGAGACTACTATCTTGGACGATCCCTGTCTGGCGAACTTTAGCATGATTGAACCGTGTAAACTGACTGACTTCGCCCTGCAACCGTAATGTAAATTGCTCGTCAGCATGGAGATTTTGGAGTAACACAGCCAAGATGCGATCGAAACTAGCTTCTAATTGGTCTATCACTGAATATTAATAAAATAGATGGAATAGTGCGAAAATTGGCGTTGCTGAATCGGGGTATGATTTCTCTGTAGGGGTGCCCCTGTCTTGATGCGCTGTCTTGTCGTTTTTTTATTCGGGGGGAACC
>JAJAZF010000572.1 GCA_026785875.1 Chamaesiphon sp.
GCGGCGTTTTCAGTGACATCACCACCTTTGAGTGCGGTAATCGGTGCAGGGGTGAGTCCCAACTCTACCGGATCGATACTGGTGAGTGTTACCTGTCCATTAGTCAAGATTGCCAAGTCGGTCAGATCGCCCAAACCCGCTTCATCTAGCCGTTCGCGTCCATGTAATACGATCGCTTGCTGAGTACCCAAAATACCTGCTGCTGTGGCGATCGTTTCTAATAAATGGGGTGTGAATACGCCGATAATTTGTCCCGTTGGACGCAGAGGATTGACAAGTGGGCCGATCAGATTGAATACTGTCCGAATCTTCAATTCTTGCCGCAAGGGTGCGACAGCCTTCATCGCTGGATGCCAGCCAGGGGCGAATAGAAAAGTGATGCCAACGGTATCTAAAGCTGCTCTAACCTGTGCTGACGGGGCTGCTAAATGTACGCCCAGAGCCTCCAATACGTCCGCCGAACCGACGCGACTAGATGCCGACCTGCTACCATGTTTTGCCACTTTTAGCCCTGCTGCTGCGGCAACAAATGCCACTGCGGTAGAGATATTGAAAGTCGATGCACCATCGCCACCAGTGCCACAGGTATCGATCACTGGAACGGAATGCTCGATCGTTGGAGCTTGCAATACTTGCGCCATCCCAGCTAATTCGGGAGCGGTAATTTTTTTGGCTTCTAGTGCAGCTAAGATCGCCCCAGACAGGACAGGCGAAATCTCACCTTGCAACCATCCTTGCATCAGCATTGTGGCTTGTTGCTGGCTCAGGGACTGGTTGTCTAGCAGTTGTTGGAGTAGCTGCGACCAAGTTGCGGGTTCGGTGGAGATGACTGTAGTACTCATGATTTCATCATAGATCTATCAGATTTAGATCTTACCATCTCGATCGACAATTCCAGATATTTGTGTTTTAATTGGCGATGAGATTAGATGTCTAGAATGTGGATGACATCTGCAATCTACCCATAGCGATCGATCGCTACGGTATAGTCTGATACGGTTATTTAGGTATGAAAAGTTGTTCGATAGAATGTAGCAGTATGGTTTTCTAATCCGCTTTGATGATATGGAAATAAACAGTTATCGACCTGGTGAATTTTACGATGAATTGTTTTTACCTGACGGGACTCCCCGATCGATCGCGGCTACCCTCATCGAAAAGATTAGCAGCCTCTCCCTAGTAGAGCTACAACAGCAACAGCAGTTAGCCCAAAGTACTTTATTGAGAATGGGCGTGACTTTCAATGTGTATAGTGACGATCGCGGGACTGAAAAAATTCTCCCGTTTGATATCATTCCCCGCACGATTTGCGATCGCGAATGGACACAGTTGGAGCAAGGTTTAAAGCAGCGCACCCACGCGCTCAATTTGTTTTTGAGCGATATTTATGGAGAGCAAAAGATCGTCGCAGATGGAGTTATTCCGCAGGAGTTGATTTATTCAGCTAGTGGATTTCTCAAGCCTTGTATGGGGCTAAAACCGCCGCAGGGGATTTGGTGTCATGTGACTGGTACGGATTTGATTCGCGATCGCGATGGTAGCTGGTATGTACTAGAAGACAATCTCCGGTGTCCATCTGGGGTTTCCTACGTCCTCGAAAATCGGCGGGTAATGAAGTCCACATTTCCGCGACTATTCGAGAAGATGCAGATTCGCCCTGTGGAAGATTATGCCAGTCGGTTACTGGAAACTCTGATGTATCTAGCCCCCGAATCCACCCTCGATCCGACGGTGGTGGTATTGAGTCCAGGTATTTATAACTCAGCCTATTTCGAGCATTCCTTTTTGGCGCAGCAAATGGGGGTGCAATTGGTAGAAGCCAGAGATCTGACGATCGCGAATGGCTTCTTGCAAATGCGGACTACCAAGGGTTTGCAGCAGGTAGATGTCGTCTATCGGCGGATCGATGATGACTTTATCGATCCGCTGACTTTTCGGGCTGATTCGACGTTGGGAGTGCCTGGATTGATGGATGTCTATCGGGCGGGAAAAGTCGCGATCGCCAATGCCCCAGGCACAGGAGTAGCCGATGATAAAGTGGTATATGCTTATCTCCCAGCGATCGTCAAATACTATCTCGGTGAAGAGCAAATCATCCCCAATGTACCTACCTACGAATGTTGGGACGATCCTCAGCGAGAGTATGTACTAGAAAATCTAGATAAATTAGTCGTCAAAGCCGCAGGTGAATCGGGGGGCTACGGTATGCTCATCGGTACTCGCTCCACCCCTGAAGAGCGGAGCGAATTTGCCGCAAAAATTACCGCAGATCCCCGCAACTATATCGCTCAACCTACTCTGTGTCTATCGCGGGTACCTACGTTACTTCCAGATGGCATCGATGGGAGACACGTTGATTTACGTCCGTATATTCTCAATGGGAGGGATATTTATATCAATCCAGGTGGGTTGACGCGAGTAGCCCTGAAAAAAGATTCTCTAGTTGTTAATTCTTCCCAAGGTGGCGGTACCAAGGATACTTGGGTAGTTTGTTAGGCTTTAGGCTTTAGGATTCAGTTGTAGGGTGTGTTAGGTGCAAGCCGTAATGCACCAGTATCCTAATCATTATTCTAATTTAGCCGATCTATCATCCTATTAAATTATGGTTGCTTTACCCGATCGTTTATTCATGGATGCCCAAATAGTCCAATTTCCTTGTTTGATTATCAAAGTATTATCACCTTCGACGGAGGCGATCGATCGAGGTGCAAAATTTGAGAGGTACCGTCAATTTCGATCTGTGCAAGAGTATGTGTTAGTTCAGGTCGATCGTCCAAAAGTAGAAGTATCTCGACGCAATAATCTCGATCGATGGGTGTTGTCTGAATACGAGCTAGAAGATACCCTGATACTAGAATCAATTGAGGTAGAAATTACAATTTCCAATCTATATCGTCAGGTACAATTTGAAACTGATAATTCGATCTAGGTATGAAAACCCCGACAACATTTACACTCCGTAGTTCGAGTGCAGATGATACACCACTGTTCTATCGCCTAAAGCCTAAAGCCTATGCTAAGTCGCGTTGCTAATTCAATCTACTGGCTGAATCGTTATATCGAACGGGCGGAAAATATCGCTCGATTTGTCGATGTTAATCTAAATTTATTGCTTGATAGTGTGGTGGTAAACGATCGACAGTGGGAGCCGATTGTCATTACCACTGGAGATTTAGCTATTTTTCGCAGTCGTTATGGAGCGGCTACAGCACAAAATGTGGTGCAGTTTCTCACCTACGATGAGAAGTATCCCAACTCGATTTTATCTTGTCTCCAATCTGCACGGAATAATGCTCGATCGGTGCGAGAAATTATTTCATCGGAGACGTGGGAGCAGGTGAATAGTTTTTACTTTATGGTGAAAGCGGCAGCGGAAGCCGATACTAAACCAGATCTACCAGCATTTTTTGCAGCGGTAAAAATGGCGAGTCACCAATTTGCGGGAGTGATGGACGCTACGATGTCGCATAATGAGGCGTGGCATTTTGGACAGATTGGACGATCGATCGAACGGGCTGATAAAACGGCGCGGATTTTGGATGTCAAGTACTTTATTATCTTGCCCAATGGTCTCGGCTCGGCATTGGATGAATTGCAGTGGATCGCCCTGTTGAAATCTACCAGTGCTTATGAAATGTACCGTAAAATGTACCGCCGCATTAATCCTTCAGATATCGCGCGGTTTTTGATCTTCGATCGACAGTTCCCCAGATCGATTCAATACTGTCTCCACTCTGCCGAAAAATGCTTACATCTGATTAGTGGCTCTCAGAGCGATACTTGGTGCAATCCTGCCGAACACAAACTGGGTAAACTGCGCTCGGAATTAGATTTTTTGTCGATCGAGGAAATCATCAAAGGGGGATTGCATGAGTTCTTGGATGAAACCCAGAGTCGGCTCAACAACGTTTCACAAGAGATTAACGATACTTTTTTGACGATCGATACTAGGGTGAAATCATGAGTAGCTATCAGATTGACCATTCCATCAATTATACCTACAGTCAACCAGTCACCTTCGCGCCTCACCAATTAAGATTGCGCCCGCGATCGAATCTCCATCAATCGGTAACGGCGTTTGCGCTGTCGATCTTGCCTACACCGCAGAAAATTGTCGAATCAGTCGATCTCGATGGTAATGACTCGATCGTCATTTGGTTCGATAACTATCCTACTACCAACCTCCAAATTCACACCAAATCCACAGTATCTACCAATCTTACCGATCCCTTCAACTATCTGCTCGAACCGTGGGCGGCTAATCTACCGATCGATTATCCCCGATCGATGTCTCAACAATTGCAACCATATCTAATTGGATATCTAGCTGGATCGATCGATCCAATTGCGGCTGAAGTAGCGGGGGAAATCTGGAATACTGTCGAGGGTAACACGCTTTCCTTCCTCTCCAAACTCAATCAACGGATCTACCATACGTGTAAATATTCCCTCCGCCAGACTGGAGCTGCACTTCCGCCTGGGATCGTCTGGAAAAATCGCTCCGGCTCCTGTCGAGATTTGACGGTATTATTTATCGAAGTGTGTCGGGCGGTAGGATTGGCGGGGAGATTTGTCAGCGGCTACGAAGCTGGAGCCGAAAGTGATGACAGACACCTCCATGCTTGGGCGGAAATATATCTCCCTGGAGCGGGCTGGCGGGGCTACGATCCCACTCATGGTTTAGTTGTCGCAGAGAGCCACATTGCGATCGCTTCATCCCCCCTCCCCGCCCAGACAACCCCCGTAGAGGGGAAATTGCGAACCCTGGGGATGGTATCAACTGAAATGAGCTATCGACTATCGATCGAGAAAACCTGAAAATTCGGTTCGATCTGGTGCGTTACGGCTGATGCCTAACACACCCTACTAAAACTACCCTCTACCCATCGAGAAAACCTGAAAATTCAGTTCGATCTGGGGCGATGTCGGTATTTCGATCCCAATCGATCGGTGGCATCCGATCAAAAGCGGTTTTGAGGAAGGATTCCCACTCTCTACGGACTTGCAATAGGTAAGGATCGCCTTGATGGAAGGTAAGCTGGTGACGAATCTCGAAACTATCAGCATGATACATCACTAGATCGATCGGTGGGCCGACAGAGACATTTGATTTCATTGTCGAATCGAAGGAAAGGAGGGCACATTTAGCCGCATCTTCGATGCTAGTCTTAAAGGTCAAAGTTCGATCTAAAATTGGTCTACCATACTTAATTTCGCCAATTTGTAAAAAGGGCGTTTCGGGCATTGCCTTAATGAAATTGCCCTGACGGTAGAGCATGTACAACTCCGTCTGTTGCCCGCGTACTTGCCCACCTAGTAAGATATTACAGCTACTATCGATCCGATCTTTTTCTAGCCATTCCCGTTCCCGCGCTTGAATGGATCTTAATTTCTGCCCTAGATAGCAAGCGATATCATACATACTCCGGTGAGAATGTAAATTATCGACATCTAGAGATCCCAAATCTTGTTCTACACTAAGTATTACAGATTGGGTAATTGATAGATTTCCCGAAGTACATAACACAATAGTTCGATCGCCAGGTACGGAAAAATCAAACATTTTCCGATAGGCAGAAATATAATCGACTCCCGCATTAGTTCGAGAATCGGCTGCCATTACCAATCCATGAGCAGAAATAATTCCCAAACAGTAAGTCATAATTTAGCAGTTTAGTCCCAATTAAAAGTAACCACAGCCGATCTAATCTCTGAGTCCTCATCCCTAATTTAAATTGGCAGGCAAATCATGAATAAAATTCCATTATATTTACAGATTGTTGCCGCTCTAATTGTAGCAGTAATAGTTGGCGTACTTTTAGGTGCAGGAAACCCGATCTTGGATCGAGAAGTCATCAACCATTTAGCATTACCGAGTACGCTGATTCTCAAGGCTTTGCGGACTCTAGCAACTCCACTAATTTTCCTAGCTATCCTCCATACCTTTTTGACGGCAGAGATTCCTAGTAACTCTGGGCGGAAGTTAGCGATCTTATTAATTACTAATACACTAGTAGCGATCGCGATCGGCTTACTAGTCGCGAATATTTTACGCCCTGGTGCTGGAGGACAATCCTTAGTAACTTCGCCAACTACCAATACTACTGTCAAACAACTCGATCCCTGGGGTTTACTCGCTGATATTATTCCCGATTCGGTGCTAAAACCGTTAGTGGATAATAATGTGATTTCACTGATATTTGTGGCACTGGCATTTGGAATTGTCCTCAGAGCAATTAAGGCAGAACAAGTAAATCGGGGACAGCATGATTATTTAGCGATCGAGCAGACAATTAGCTTATTATTTGATGCAGTAATTAGAATTTTACATTGGGTAATTGCTTTAGTTCCATTTGCTGTATTTGGAATTGTTGCTAAAACAATTGCCCTTCAAGGATTTGCTCCATTTAAAGC
>JAJAZF010000573.1 GCA_026785875.1 Chamaesiphon sp.
CCCCATCCACCGCGATGCTCCCAAGCTGACGGAATTGGAAACCAAACCTTCTGTATTTGAAACCGGAATCAAGGTGATCGACTTACTGACACCTTATCGTCGTGGCGGTAAAATCGGTCTGTTCGGTGGTGCTGGTGTGGGCAAAACCGTGATCATGATGGAGCTGATTAACAACATTGCTACCAATCACGGTGGTGTATCGGTTTTTGGTGGTGTAGGCGAACGTACCCGCGAAGGAAACGATCTCTATAATGAAATGATGGAATCTGGAGTAATCGATAAAGATAACTTAAATAACTCCAAAATCGCTCTAGTCTACGGACAAATGAACGAACCACCAGGAGCAAGAATGCGCGTTGGGTTGGTAGCGTTGACGATGGCGGAATACTTCCGCGATGTCAACAAGCAAGACGTATTGCTATTTATCGATAACATTTTCCGGTTTGTACAGGCTGGTTCTGAAGTATCGGCACTTCTAGGTCGGATGCCTTCTGCGGTAGGTTATCAGCCGACTCTAGGTACTGACATGGGTGACTTACAAGAGCGGATTACCTCTACCAAGGACGGTTCGATTACTTCCATTCAAGCAGTATATGTACCTGCCGATGACTTCACCGATCCTGCACCTGCGACTACCTTTGCTCACTTGGATGGTACTACTTCACTGTCTCGGGGATTGGCATCCAAAGGCATCTACCCAGCAGTAGATCCGCTGACTTCTACTTCGACGATGTTACAACCATCGATCGTTGGTGCAGAACACTACGACACTGCTCGGGCTGTACAATCTACCCTCCAACGTTACAAAGAATTGCAAGATATCATTGCAATTCTTGGTTTGGATGAACTTGCCGAAGAAGATCGTCTGATCGTTTCTCGGGCGCGGAAAGTCGAACGCTTCCTGTCGCAACCCTTCTTCGTTGCTGAAGTATTTACTGGTTCTCCTGGTAAATACGTCAAACTCGAAGACACCATCAAAGGTTTTAAAGCGATCCTCAATGGTGAACTAGACGACTTACCAGAACAAGCTTTCTACCTTGTTGGCGATATCGCTGAAGCTAAAGCTAAGGGCGAGAAATTACTAAAAGGCTAGGATTAGGCTTTAGGTTTTGGGCTTTAGGCTTTAGGTTTGAAGGTGCAAGCAAAGAGTAGGGCTAACATATCTACTACTTACTGCTTGCTCCCAATCAGGGCAGGTACATGTATCTGGCCTCACAACCTAAAACCTGAAACCTAAAAATCTCAAACCTTAAAATCTAAAATTTAAACATAATACCTAAAGCCTAATACCTAATACCTAAATATGACACTAACTGTAAGAGTAATTGCCCCAGATAAGACCGTATGGGACGGAACAGCAGACGAAGTAATTCTACCTAGTATTACTGGACAACTAGGGATTTTGAGCGGTCACGCATCGCTTTTAACTGCTTTAGATACTGCAGTAATGCGGGTTAGAGCTGGTAAAGATAAATGGACTCCAATTGCCTTGATGGGTGGTTTTGCAGAAGTTGACAATGATGAAGTCACCGTATTAGTTAATGGTGCGGAATTGGGCGAAAAAATTAATCGCGAACAAGCACAGAAAGAATTTACTGAAGCCGAACAAAAGTTAGCGGCTATTTCAACAGGTAGTCGTCAGGAGCAAATTCAAGCTAATCAAGCTTTTAAACGAGCAAGAGCTAGACTTCAAGCTGCTAGTTAGGATAGTTGATAGTTGAGAGTTAACAGTTACTGAATATTGATAGATCTGGTATTTTAATAGATATAATTAAACTCTCCTCATCGATCGATGAAGAGGGTTTAATGTTATAAAATTGGTGACTAATAGCGAGTAAATTAGGCAGGTACGATTCTTTTTCAAAGCGGCTACACCAAAGATGATGCGGATATTCCGAAGATTTAAAGCTATCCTGACTGAAGATGAAAAGTTTTTAGAAGCGATCGAGTCGATCGAAGGTATCGTCTCTAAGATACTATCGATCGGAATGATTTTTGTGACCTTTATCGCGATCGCTCATTTAAGTTATGCTTTAATTGAAAAATTACTGCTGACGGTCGAGCGACAGAGCAATGATAGTTTTAATACTACCCTATTTGAATTATTCGGTTTATTTCTAAACGTTTTGATCGCGCTAGAAATTCTTGAAAATATTACTGCATATCTCAGAAAGCACGTAATTCAGGTAGAGTTAGTAATTGTAACATCGCTAATTGCTGTTTCTAGAAAGATCATCATTCTTGACTTAGAAAAGAAAAGTAGTAGTGACTTAATTGCCCTAGCTGTAGCTGTCTTTTCACTATCAATTGGTTATGCGATTGTGCATCAAACTAATAAAAGATATAGCAATCCTAAATGAGCTAGGTTGACGTAGGGTGTGTTGGGCTGCCGCATGAGCACCAGTATAAAGGTCATAAGGATCTGATTTAGGATCGCTATAGTAGTTAATAGCCAGAACCATTCCCAACACCCAACGGTAACGGTGCAATAATGCGGGTACCACCAGGAACTAAGCGTTTAGGACTACCTAACCCTAGCGGAATCTTATAGGGCGGACGACGAAAGACGGGACTACTTTCATTGACATCGGTATTGACATTTGGAGGCGCAATTCTATACTGGCGGGTGCCGTCACGCGAATTTTCTGGGGTAGATGCAGGTAAATCGTTTTGTGCTGAAGGATTGACCCCTTTAGCACCAATTAGATTAGCACTAATGAGCGAAGTGCTACTGAGATTTGCACCCGTCAAATCTGCTAGTGCCAGATTCGCACCAGCTAAATCGGTATTTGTGAGGATAGCACTTCTAAAATTGGTATTGACCAGATTAGCATAGGAAAGATCTGTGCGCGTGAGATTGGTGCTAGTAAAATTGACATTAATTAGACTAGCTGCTTGTAATACTGCACCAGTGAAATTTGCATTGGTGAGGTTGGCTCCAGTGAGATTGGCTCCACCTAGATTGGCATTAGTAAGATTGGTTCCAGCCAAATTTGCCCCAATCAGATTAGCAGCTTGAAGATCGACATTTACTAACTGTTTCTGACTGAGATCTACCCCACTGAGATCGCAACCAACACATTTGTTGCTACTGAGCAAGGTTTGGAGATCTGTTGGACTATAGGCATCAGCGGCGGGAATGATCCCGATCGAGATTACAATGCACCATAAATACAAACGGTAGTTCATACGGTTAGATTCTCCTGTCTTGCAGGGTTTTGAGTTGACATCCTCCCCAGGGCTAAAGCCACGGGGATTCCTCACCACGCCACAACCTACGAATAGGAGAATGGTCGCCGAATGGGGTTGACGATTAATCGGAGATTGCTACGTTTAAAAGTAGTCTGACATCGCCTCCACGTCCGTTTTAAGTCTCGGAATGTCCTTCCGCGACTGAGTATCTATCCAAAAAAATCATTTTTACCATCAAGGATGTCTTTAACATTGCCTCTCAAGTTTTGTACACGTCTGCGCTCAACCTCTGTCTCACGGTGTCTTGAACCTGTACGGGAGTTATTAACCTCAAGACAACTATATCACAATCTTGAGCGCACCCCCAGCCCCCAATTCTGGGGGAGCTAATTGGTGGAAAGATCCCCGACTCGAACAAGTCGGGGATCTAACCGAGAAGGGAGTACTTACTAACTGAAGCTATAAATCACCTGAAGTTCTAATTCTGAACTCAGAGTTGATGGTAGTTGGGATTTGGGGTAAGTATGTCGATCGAGTTGCATTTGTAGCCCAGTAAGTGGGTCTTGTCCATTAGCCACTAGAAATTCCAAGCGATTGACTTGGGGGATGGTGGCGATCTCGTCGAGGATTTTGACGATCGCTTGAACGTATGGATGGCTGCGATCTTTGTACCAACCTTCGATTGCCAGATTTGCTTGGTCAAATCCTAGATGAAAAGTGAGTGAAGGATTGCCGAATAAAGCCGTCCCCACAGGTCGAGCTTCTTCTTTGAGCAAGACATTGTGAAGCTCGGCAGTATGCCGCAGCTTGTCTAATCGATCGTACCGTGCGATGATTTCTAATGGCTCTTCATTCCAGGTAATCCCGACTGTCACCAGATAGGTTTGGAGCAGCATGTGACCGAGTTTTTCGGCTTTGGTAGCGAGGTAGCCATTATTGTAGTCAGTAGCTTCAATCAGGAGCGGGACTCGATCGACAATTTTCAAGCCATAGCCCTTGAGTCCGGCAATTTTGCGAGGATTATTGGTAATCAACCGAATTTGGCTAATGCCTAAATCGTTTAGAACCTGAGCACCGACTCCATAATTGCGTAAATCTGCGGGGAACCCAAGACGATTATTTGCTTCGACGGTATCTAGCCCCAGATCTTGGAGGGAATAGGCTTTGAGTTTATTAATCAATCCAATCCCGCGCCCTTCCTGACGCAAGTAGACAACTACGCCTTCACCTGCATTCTCGATCATTTTTAGGGCTGCTTGGAGCTGCATCCGACAGTCACACCGGAGCGAACCGAGTGCGTCACCAGTCAAACATTCAGAGTGCATCCGCACCATAATCGGTTTGTCGATAAAATCAGCCGGATTGCCCTTGACAATTGCGACAGTTTCCGTTTCGTCCAGTAGATTGCGATAGCCGTAGATCTGAAATTGACCGAATTGGCTGGGAAGCTTGGTAATTGCCTCTCGATGAACGAATCTGTCGTGTTGAAGACGATAACTAATCAGATCGGCGATGCTAATAATCTTGAGATCGTGAAGGCGGGCATAAGTAACTAGATCTGCGAGTCTCGCCATTGAACCATCAGGATTTTGAATCTCGCAGATCACCCCTGCTGGCGACAAACCAGCAAGCCGAGCTAAGTCTACCGCTGCTTCTGTGTGTCCCGCTCGTTTTAGGACACCGCCTTCTTGGGCGCGGAGGGGGAAGATGTGACCTGGACGGCGGAGGTCTTCGGGTTTAGTATGAGGATCGATCGCTAGTTGAATGGTGCGGGTGCGATCTTCTGCGGAAATCCCCGTAGTGACTCCCAATTTTTGAGTAGCATCGATACTGACGGTAAAAGCTGTTTGATTGGGATCGGTATTATTCGTCACCATCAAGGGGAGATCCAGACGATCCAATTGATCTCCCACCATCGCTAGACAAATCAAGCCTCTAGCGTGGACAGCCATAAAGTTAATATTTGTAGCAGTTACTGATTCAGCAGCACAAATCAGATCGCCCTCATTTTCCCGATTCTCATCATCTACCACCACGACCATTTTGCCCGCTGCGAAGTCTATTAGGGCGGTAGCGATCGTGTCAAACTCAAAATTGGACAGGTCAGTAGAAGAAGTTGCTATCACAGATCGGTAAAATGTTGGTAAACTATATAGTCCATCAAAGCAAGTCAAAACTCTAGATCGATCGTCAATGCAGAGAAATCCACATTGCCGCCCCCTAAAATTCAAAATTAGTTTTGAATCCAGGGTTGAACTAGTTTGTATTTCCCACCATGAATATGGTAATCACTTCTTATTATATAGGTCATAACATTCATGGGTGAGCAGATTAACCGTCTTCAAGTTGGGATCGTCGGTGCGTCGGGTTATGGGGGTGTCCAATTGGTACGCTTATTGCAAGATCATCCAGCGATCGAGATTGCCTATTTAGGTGGAGATAGTAGCGCGGGTAAAAAGTTTGGCGATCTCTATCCCCATCTGGCTCACGTTGTCAATATGACGATCGAACCGATCGATGTCGAGACGATCGCCAATCGATGTCAGGCGGTCTTTCTGGCTCTCCCCAATGGTTTAGCCTGTGAGCTAGCACCCAAATTAATTGCTAAAGGGTGTAGTGTCCTAGATTTATCGGCAGACTATCGATTTACAGATCTCAATACCTATACCCAATGGTACAAAATTCCACGAATCGATCGCGAGACAGCCGCAACTGCGGTATATGGATTGCCCGAACTCTATCGATCCAAACTCCGAGATGCTAAACTCGTTGGCTGTCCTGGCTGCTATCCTACCGCCAGTCTACTCGCCCTCTCGCCCCTACTCAAACAAGGCTTGATCGATGCAGATACCGCCATCATCGATGCCAAATCCGGCACCTCCGGCGGCGGGAGACAAGCAAAAACCCACCTCTTACTCGCCGAAGCTGACAATAATATCTCAGCCTACAGTGTCGGCGGGCACCGTCACACCCCCGAAATCGAGCAAGTATGCAGCGATCTTGCCAGTCATGAAGTCAAAGTCCAATTCACACCCCATCTGATGCCGATGGTACGAGGCATCCTGGCAACTGTCTACGCAACGATCCGCGATCCAGGTTTAGTGACTGAGGATTTGATTACGATCTACAAAGCTTTTTACCGATCTTCGCCATTTGTCAAAGTATTGGAAGGTGGAGTTTATCCCCAGACGAAATGGGCAGCAGGAACCAACCTCTGTTACATCGGGGTAGAAGTTGACGTTCGTACCGGACGGGTAATTGTGATCTCCGCGATCGATAATCTGATCAAAGGTCAAGCCGGACAAGCGATTCAGTGTCTCAATGCGATGATGGGTTGGGATGAAACACTCGGATTACCACAAATGAGTTTCTATCCTTAGCCCAACCTGACGTTAAAACAAATTTAATTGAACTGGTAAATCGGTATTGAGTTGAAGTGGTAACGGGTTGAGAGAAATGCCCGATCGGGTGAAAATCTGATGTAGGTAACGAGCATTAATCGGCGATCGAGCCTCGATCGGACAATGGACGAACATATATATTTGAACATCTTGTTCTAACCATGCCTGAATCTGGCGCGTCCACCCCTCCAACCACACCTGATTCGCCGATTGGACGGGATGCGAAACATATCTAATCAGGCTAAAAGGTGCCGTCAGACTTAATTCAACTGGGACGCGAGGTTTTTTGCACTCAATGACAGATCCCCACTCTGGAGCTGCCTCATAAATCGGGCGAGAATCGAGGATAACTCGCCCCACACCCAATCTAAACAATAACTCCGTCAACTGCTCTCGATGGGGCGATTTGAACCAATCTAGATGCCGAACTTCCACCGCTAGAGCAACTTGACGCGGCAATGCTATCAGAAATGCTGTCAAGTCCGCTAGTCCCCGTGCGTCGGGTGCATAATGCGGTGGTAACTGGATAAACATCATCCCCAATCTTTCACCCAATTCCTGCATCTGGGTGATAAATGCCTGAGCGGGGACAATCTGCGGCATTAGCAGTCCGCTATGAGTAATAGGGCGAGGAAACTTGAGGCAAAACTTAAATTCAGTGGGGGTTTGAGCGATCCATCGATCGATGGTAGCTCGATCGGGAGTTGCATAAAAAGTTGTATTCCCTTCCACAGCGGGGAAATGATGACTATAGATCCGCAAAAATTCCCGCGCTGGTGTTTTAGGTGGATAAATTTCACCGATCCAGCCAGGATAAGACCATACAGCACAACCGATCGAGATAGGCATTATCGCTCACCCACTATTCACCATTAACTAACTGCAACCAGAGCATAAATTCAGTACCTCGATCGCCGCCTGGAGGTGGACTAGTAACTTCAATTTTACCGTGCATATGCGTCACTAATTCCTTGGCGATCGCCAGTCCCAATCCCGTTCCTGCAATACTTCCGTGCGCTTGGACACCGCGATAATGACGCGTAAATAAATTATCTAAATCTTGAGGTGGAATGCCCATTCCGGTATCGCGAATACAGATTTGGAGCTGAGAGTTTCCACTGTCTGCTAGTTCGACATCGATATCTACTTCTCCTTCGGCGGGAGTATATTTCAAGGCATTGTCGATGAGATTGCTCAGTACTTCTCGCAGGGCGGCTGGATGAGCTTGCACTAATGGCAGATCGCGAGGAATATGAGTGTATAAATTTAAATTTCGGTCTTGAGCGATCGCTTCAGCCGAGACAACCAATGGATCGAGTACATCTGTCAATTGACAAGACTCGCTCCGAAAAGCAGCATCGGGAAGTAATAAATTCGCACTGTACGAACTAGTTTGACTAGTTTCATCCTGAGCCGCTGGTAGCGATTTGAATCTGTCACCATCAGCGATCGATGGAATATCGATCGCACTTTCTAAGTGTTTTAATAATTCTTGTAATCGATCGCTTTCTCTGACGATACTCCCGGCGAAACCTCGATTGGGATCTCCTGGCTGGAGGCGTTTGATTAATAATTTACCAAATGTCCGAATCGCTGTCAGGGGATTGCGGAGTTGGTGCAACAGATTGTGTAAAAGATCCTGTTGCTGAAGTTGCAATTGCTGTTGCTGCTTGAGTTCTCGCGCTATCCAATTGTGTCGGCGATCGAGAATACCTGCAAGTGCGATCGTTTGGGCGATATGTTGAATTTCTGTCTGCTCGGCGGAGTTCCACGGCTCGATCTCCCGCGTGGTCGCCAGCAGCCCCAAAATCGTCCCATCTGATACCAGTGGTAGCAGGATCTGATGACGTTGGCTCTGGGACTCATCTGCACCCC
>JAJAZF010000574.1 GCA_026785875.1 Chamaesiphon sp.
GCTTATCCCACACCACCAGATTTTATCGCAAGTCGCCCAGCAACAGTAAAACTCACTCGATCGATTCAGCCCGAGCATAAGCAACTACTCAAGGAACAACTCGGTTTTAAGGGTTATAAAATTGGTGAATTTGGTCCTCGTCAAACCAGACGAGCAACTGCGGCGAGTTGGTTGTTAGCCTACATGGCTAGCAGGGTATAGTAACTTTGGATGGTTTGAATCTCACAGTCACTTTATTCAGGAAAGACAATATGGCACGGGTAATGATCGTGGGTGCAGGTGGAGTCGGAAATGTTGTCGCACACAAGTGCGCTGCACAAGCCGAATTTACAGATATTTTACTGGCAAGTCGGAGCGTCGATAAATGCGATAAAATTGCGGCATCGATCGGATCGCCAAAAGTCACGACAGCTTCACTCGATGCTGATGTGGCAGCAAATACAGTCAAACTGATAACAGCGTTTCGCCCTGACATCTTGATCAATGTCGCACTCCCTTATCAGGATTTGGCTTTGATGGATGCTTGTCTGGAAACTGGTACTCACTATCTAGATACTGCTAACTATGAGCCAATCGATGTCGCAAAATTTGAGTACAGTTGGCAATGGAAATATCAAGATCGGTTTAAAGCAGCCGGATTGACAGCAATTCTCGGCTGTGGTTTCGATCCTGGCGTAACGGGCGTATTTAGTGCTTACGCGCTGAAACATTACTTTGATGAAATTCACTATCTAGATATTATCGATTGCAATGACGGCAATCATGGTAAGGCATTTGCCACCAACTTCAATCCAGAAATTAATATCCGCGAAATCACTCAAGTCGGGCGATATTTTGAAAACGGCGAGTGGGTAGAAGTACCAGCATTATCGATTCATCGTCCGATTCCCTATCCTGAAATTGGCGATCGCGAGTCATATCTGCTCTATCATGAAGAACTAGAATCCCTAGTCAAGAACATTCCCACCCTCAAACGAGCGCGGTTTTGGATGACATTCTCTGAGAATTATATTACTCACCTTAAAGTATTAGAAAATATTGGGATGACTCGGATCGACCCGATCGATTATGAAGGTCAACAAATTGTACCACTGAAGTTCCTCAAAGCTCTACTACCAGAACCTGCTTCGCTAGCTACAAATTATACCGGAGAAACATCGATCGGCTGTCATATTAGTGGGATCAAAGATGGTGTAGAGCGGACATATTATGTCTACAACAACTGTCAACACGCCGCCGCATACGAAGAAGTAGGATCGCAGGGAATTTCTTATACAACTGGTGTACCTGCTGTAGTTGGTGCGCTGATGGTAGTAAATGGAAATTGGCAAAAGCCTGGGGTATTTAATGTCGAAGAATGCGATCCAGATCCATTTATGGAGCTACTAGGTTCTCTGGGTTTACCTTGGCACGAAGTAATCGATGGAGTATCTCCATTCGAGCATTAAAAGATCTGTAGGGGCAGGTTTAGGTAACTAATTCAAACCTGAAATGTAGCTTCCCTAAAAACCTGCCCAACCCCACCAGCAACCCGAACATTTTTGCTCGTTCAA
>JAJAZF010000575.1 GCA_026785875.1 Chamaesiphon sp.
ACTTCGGCATTGCGATCGATCGATCGCTCCGCACGATCTAAAACTGCTGCTGTTGTACTTTGACTGAGATAATATTCACCACAATTCTCACAAATATCGGCTGGAACATCCTTGAGAATAATGATGCAACCATCTCGTTCTAGGGTGACATTGACAGTTCCTGCATAGGTTGTTCCATGTTTGCAAAGGGCACATTTCATCGATTTATTTCCGCGTCCTAAAATTATTTTGCCAGATCTCTGAATCTGGGTTGTAGGCAGTGATAATGTAAAATGTATTTGTCGATTCATCAATTGAATACACTACATGAATCGGACGACCATCGATCGCACATAACACTAAATAACTAGGGAATGGAGTATCATCTAGATATGATTCAATCATTGTGCCGCGTTCAATCGCAATTTCAACTTCTGCTTCAGATATTCTACGAGCGAACATCCGTCTGACTGCATGACTTGAAAAGACGAGAGTACGATCGCTCATAGAGCATCGATACTCAGAATACTGCCATCACTAAAATCGATATTTAGATTGCAATTATTGAGAAGTAAAGTACCGATTTGCGGACGACTACCCATTGCCAGTACTGGTACTTCCAGCTCTACACCATCCCAAACTACTGTAGCTCGATGAACTGGAGTAACGATATTTTCATCATTGGCTAAAATGGTATCAATACTCGCTACATAGGGCAATTGTAGCTTGGTAACTGCGGCGACAGGCAAAGCCAAAGCTCCTTCAAATCCAGTATTAATTACACAGCCAATTTCTAGATCTGGATAGCCAGATATTCTCACAACTACTTTAATCTGTGGTTGTCGTCCGATTACAATGCCATTAATCACGATAAATTTACCTTTGTCAATGTACCACCCGCTGCATAAACAGCATTGAAACCAATTCGTTCTGCCCAAATAATCGCATCGGGAAATCGACTTTGGAGTCGATCGCTACATTCTAGCAAATTGTCATCAATTTCGTAATTACCTGTTTCAATATCGATGCTGATAATTTTACCCATATTCTCGCGTGTTTCTACTTGAGTGCGGATCGATCGATTATAAAGATCCTGTCCGCGTCTGGCGATTTTGCGGTGGTTTAGCGGTACTGAAGCTTTGTTGATGTTTGAATCGGTCATAAGACGATCGAGTAAACTGGATTTTACTATTATATTAAAATTATACCAAAGTCGATCGGAGTCTTGACACTCAGCTCTCGTTAGGTCAAATTTTTAGATTTGAGCCATTCCCGCACAACTTGGGCGACGGGACGAGATTGGTTATCCACTTGATAGTTCATCTTTTGGATATCTTTGGTGGAAATTAATCCAGATAGTTGGTTGACTGCTGTGCGTAATTCTGGATATTTTTTTAGGGTAGCTTGGTTAAAAATCGGGACGGCTTGATAGGGTGGGAAATATCTTTTATCATCTTCTAAAACGACTAAATTCAAAATGGGAATCAAGCCATCTGTAGAATTTGCAGCGATTAAATCTACTCTCTTTTCCTTTAAGGCTTGATACATCAATCCAAACTCCATCTGTTGAGTTTTGGCAAACTTTAACCCATAAGTTTTCGCTAAAGCTGGATAACCATCTTTACGTTCGAGAAATTCATACCCAAATCCGCCCCGCATTTGTGGTGTATATTTAGCGGCTTCAGAAAGAGTGTGGATCTGAAGACGTTTAGCATCCTCATTTCTGACAATGAAAGCAAAAGTATTTTCAAATCCTAACGGTGGCATCACTTCTAATTGAAACTGGCGATCGTATGCTTGCTTTATAGTATCGAGAACTGCTTGAGGATCTTTGATTGGTTCCTGTTTTAATACTGCTGTCAGCGATGTTCCGGTATATTCTACATAACCAGCAATTTGTCCGGCTTTGACTGCTTCATGACAAATGAAAGTACCCCCGAGATTTAATTGCCGATCGACTTTGATTTTAGTATGGGATTCAATCTGTTGCGCGAGTAATTCGCCGAGAATAACTTGCTCGGTAAAATTCTTGGAACCGATCGCAATCCTCGGTGCTGCTTGTCGATCGTTGATACCGATTAAGCCGATTAATAATAAGCCTAATATCCCAACGAGAATGGCAACTCGACGAGCATTTCCCCAGAAAGGTTGTTGCTGTGTCAGTCGTTTTTCTAACCATCCCAAGCCTAAATCTGCACCTAAAGCGATCGCGGCTGCGGGGATAGCTCCAGTTAAAATTAACTGATTATTAACAGTAGCAAGTCCTCGAAAAATGAATACGCCCAAACCTCCACCACCAATCGCTGCGGCAATGGTCGCAATCCCGACAGACATCACCGTTGCTACTCTAATCCCCGCTAAAATTACGCCTGAAGCTAGGGGAATTTCCACTTGAGTTAGCAGTTGCCAATCTGTCATTCCCATCCCTTGAGCCGCCTCTCGCACCGCTGGATCGACATTATTAATCCCGACGTAAGTATTGCGGATCAGGGGAAGTAAGGCGTAGAGAGTTAAGGCAACAATCGCCGGATTTTTGCCGATTCCGCCGAAAAATGGTGCGGAAATTAGAAAGCCAAAGATCGCTAAACTTGGAATAGTTTGCAGGGCATTAGCGATACCGAGAATAGGTGGGGCTAGTTTTGGTTGACGAGTGATGAAAATACCTAAAGGAATCCCGATCGCGATCGCGATTAGCATCGAGATCGCGACTAAAATAAGATGTTCTCCACTGCGAAGGAGAATTTCTGGCGCAGATCGATCGACGAATGATGTTAGCTCACTCACTTATGCTTGCTCCCCATATTGCCAGGGATTTAAACATGCAATAAAAGCTTGTGCTTCTGGATGTTGAGATGCGAGAAATTCTGCCTTAGTTCCTAACAAAACCAAATTACCTTCATACATTAAGCCAATCCGAGTTCCTAAGAAAAAAGCTTCTTGAATATCGTGGCTAACAAAAACGACTGTTTTGCCGAGTTGCCGTTGTAAATATTGAAACTGTTGTTGCAATTCCAGCCGAGTGATGGGATCGAGCGCACCAAATGGTTCATCCATCAATAATATCGGCGGATCTGCGGCTAAGGCTCTGGCGATACCGACTCGCTGACGCTGCCCCCCAGATAGTTGATGGGGATAGCGTTGAGCAAATATTTCTGGATCTAAACCAACTAGGTTCAACATTTCATGGACTCGTACCTGAATTCGCTGTTCTTGCCACTTTTCTAGGGAGGGTACCAATCCGACATTTTTGCCGACGCTAAAGTGGGGAAACAACCCGATATCCTGGATTGCATAGCCGATGCGCCGTCGCAGTTTAATAATATCCCAGTCAGTGGTCGATCGATCGTCAACCATCACCGCTCCGGCGGTGGGAATCAGCAAGTGATTAATTAGTTTTAAGGTGGTAGTTTTCCCGCTCCCACTCCGCCCCAATAAGACAATCGCTTCCCCTTGGTAGATGGTGAGATTTAGGTGGGATAATAGTTGACGATGATTTATCTCGAAGCTGACATCCCGAAATTCAACAGTAATTTGTGGCGATTGGGGCATAGAAGGTAGTGTCAGCCGTTCCGATCGAACCTAACAAAATCGATCGCATTTGTCAACTTCGGCTCTATAGTTAAAAAGCTTCTCATCAAATGAGAAGCTTTTGTTCTTTGAACCTAGATTTACGGGACTGACGGGACTCGAACCCGCGACCTCGCGCGTGACAGGCGCGCGCTCTAACCAACTGAGCTACAGTCCCATTTCTTCAACAGATCTCATTATGCACTTTATCCACCGATATGTCAACTACCAGTTTCTAAGGTTTTGGACTGAGTAGTTAGATTGTGGTTGGGGATCGATTCTCGCTCTCGAAGAGGCTGTGCCTACGCCAACGAGCGGGACAATTGAGATATCCCGCTCTAGTTACTTAACCACTTTGAGTGTAGATAGCACTTGGGTTACTTAGTCCATTCGGTGTGGAATGATTCTGAGTCTGGTTTGTCTACACGTTTGTAGGTGTGGGCACCAAAGTAGTCCCGTTGAGCCTGAGTCAGGTTTTGGGGTAGATTGGCACGGCGGTAACTATCAAAGTAATCCAATGATGCACTAAAAGCTGGAACGGGGATGCCCAGTTTCGCAGCTTGAGAGATGACTTCGCGCCATGCGGTTTGTCGATCGAGGATTGTCTGACGGAATTCTGGAGCGAGGAGGAGATTGGCTAATTTTGGCTCTGCTTTGAAAGCATCCTTGATTTTATTCAAGAATCCTGCCCGAATAATACAGCCGCCCTTCCAAATTCTCGAAATTTCGCTCAGATTCAGCTCGTATTGATACGCATCGGAAGCAGCACTAAGTAATGCCATCCCTTGAGCATAAGAACAGATTTTCGAGCAATACAGCGCATCGCGCACTTGGTTGACAAAGGTTTGAGTATCCCCTGTAAACTTGCCCTCTGGCCCTGTGAGGACTGCGGCAGCAGCAGTACGTTCTGTTTTGATCGATGACATAATTCGCGCATTTACAGCGGCGATAATCGTCGGAATCGATACACCCAATTCGAGCGCACTTTGGACTGTCCAGCGTCCGGTACCCTTTTGAGCAGCAGCATCGACGATTAATTCTACCAACGGTTTGGTGGTTTCGGGGTCGATATATCTGAAGATATCGGCGCTGATTTCAATCAAGAAGGAGTTGAGTTCGTCCGTCTGATTCCACTCGGTGAAGACTTCATGTAGCTGCTTGTGGCCTAATCCTGCCACATTTTTGAGTAAGTCGTAGGCTTCAGCGATTAGCTGCATATCACCGTACTCAATGCCATTGTGCACCATTTTGACATAGTGCCCAGCTCCACCTTTACCGATGTAGGTGACACAGGGACCATCGTCAACCTGAGCGGCAATTTTGGTGAGAATGGGTTCGAGATTGTCATAGGCGGCTTCTGTGCCTCCTGGCATCATACTGGGGCCATTTAGTGCCCCTTCTTCGCCGCCACTGACTCCCATCCCGATAAATGTGAGTCCAGAGTCTTCGAGTTCGGCGGTGCGTCTGTCGGTATCGGTATATAAGGAGTTACCACCATCGATGATGACATCACCTTTGGAGAGAAAGGGTTTGAGTTCTTGAATGACTAGATCTACAGGTTTACCTGCTTGCACCATGATCAGGATTTTGCGGGGAGTTTCTAAAGCGGCGCAAAATTCTTCGATCGAATATGTAGCTATGACATTTTTCCCTTGGGCGCGGGTTGCCATGAAGTTATCAGTCTTTGCCCGCGTTCGATTGTAAACGGCGATTGGAAAGCCATTGCGTTCGACGTTGAGGGCCAAATTTTCCCCCATCACTGCTAAACCAATCACACCAAAGCTTTGTAGAGACATAAATACTGGAGATGTAGGGTTTGATCGCGCTCTACATCACCTTAGCTCGATCCCCATTTTTTAGGGTATCTTAGATAAACATTTGTAACGTTGGGATCTGGGATAAAGTTACTTACAAAATTAGCGATCGAAATCCCCTCTCGATCGAAATCACTTTTAACAAAATCTAGGGGTTTAAATCCCATCCTAAAAACCTCGCTGTCTTAATTGGCTGTCTTGAAAAGGTGCTCTACTTGCCTCGCCTTTGTCACCCGCCCAGTTGGGAAACCCCTGTTCCCGCACTTTTCGCTGTCAACACTTCGACTACGCTCAGTGCAAGCTGTCAACTGTCAACTGTCAACTGTCAACTATTTAATTGTTTTCCAGTCGATCTTTGAGAGTTTCGAGAATGCCCCACCGATTGTCTAGAGGCTGTTGTACCTTGGCTGGTTTGGGGAGCGGTGCTTCTATCGGGGTAATCCCAGCGCAATCAATATTGCAGAGCTGTCGGAGTGGCAAAGCTAGACACAATTGTTCGTAGAGCCAGACATCGGGCGGGAAGTGTCCATCTGGTGGCAAAGAATCAATCAAATCTTCGGGATCGGTTTTGATGTCCATCCCGCGCCGATCTGGTTCTTCAGATTCTGCTTCCAACCAGATGACTTCGCTCGTATCTAGTACCAGTCGATGGTTGTACTGTTGCAGACATCGATCGCATTTGAGGGTAATAATCGTCTCTGTCTGTGCGGACACATCTAGATATGTCCCCCCGTGTTTGATAATTATTTTACCCCTGACGGGTGTAAGTGTCTCAAACTCAGGAATCAGTCGATCGACAATAATCTCTAGGGTTCGATCCTGTCGATTTGCTAGTTGGGGAATAAAAAGTGGTTCCATCGATCGGCAGTAAGTAATGGGTAGGTAATAAGTAATCAGAATCGGGCGACTTAATGCCTATGTGCCGATTACTTACGCTTCTTCGGGTGCTTGAGCTAATTTTACTACCAACCGTCGATCGGGTTCTTGACCGCGACTGTAGGTGGATAGATCGCCATAGCTGGGATCGCTATCAAAAAAAGTGTGCATCTGGCGGCGTTCTGCTGAGGACATGGGTTGGAGGACGACTTCTGTGCCGTTGGCGCGGACACTGGTAGCGGCATCATCGGCGATCGCTTTGAGCGCGATCTCGCGGCGTTGGCGATACCCATCCAATTCGATCGTGTATCCTGCCTGTAAATCCGCTTCCTGGTGAAGGTTTAGGCTGGCATTAGCTAGATATTGGATCGCATCGATCGTGGCACCTTCGGAGCCGATTAAGAGTTCGATCTGTGCGGGTGTGAGCGAATCTTGCGCGATCGTCAGCCAATAATTGGTAGCACTGGCTCCCTCTGGCTGTTGAGTATCGATTGTAGTGGCGATTCCTGATAGGTTCAGTAGTTGTTCTAACCACTGTTTGCCACGGTCTAAACGTTGGTCGAGCATGAGGCTTTAGGTTTTAGGTTTTAAGCTTTAGGTTTTGAGACTGAAGGTTTTAAGCTTTAGGTTTTGAGACTGAAGGTTCGGTCGGTGACAGCAGTTCATCCCTAACACCTAAGGTTTTAGGGATTGGGCTTTGAGACTGAAGGTTCGGTCGATGACAGCAGCTCATCCCTAATACCTAAAGCCTAAAGCCTACAACCCAATTGTGCAGTTCATCCCTAACACCTAAAGCCTAAAGCCTAAAACCTAATTTAAGTTGCTTTTTTCTTGGATTTGGTTTTCTCGAACGGGATTTCCTCGCGATTGCTATTGTCTTTGGGTTTTTCGCGTTCTTGTTGGTCTACCAATTTTTGTAATTCTGGTGGTAGGGGTTCGCGATTGACAAAGTAGGTTTGACCGAGTTGAAAGAGGTTCCCGATCGCCATGTACATCAAGACACCAGCGGGTAGCGGGAAGAATAAAAACATCCCCGAAAAAATGATCGGTGTGAATTTATTGACCGCTTGCTGTGCTTGTTCTTTTTCGGCACCTGTGTCGCCCCCACCTGCGAGTGCTGGAGTGGATGATGCGTTAGTCGAGAGGTTTTGGCTGACGTACAGACTCAAGCCAAAGAAGACGATCATCGCGATGATGTCCCAGTGGATTTTACCGTCTGGATCGACTGCGCCGACATGACCGAGAGCTTCGATAAATAGGAACCCAGTGTTAGCTGCAATGCCAGGAATTGTCCCTTTGAGAGTGACATCCCCAGGGGCGATCGCTTCGATCTGACCGTTAGGGGTGATTTTGACATTTTCCATCCCCTTAGTTACCGTCCATTCGGGGGTAAGTTTGGAGTCGGGATACTGAGCTGCTAATTCACTAAAAGGTTTACCATCAACGCCTTTGAGTTCGACTTGAGCCTTTTGTCCGACACCCACAACATTCCCCGTGGGGATATTGGCAATTACGGGTGTGTGAATGTTGGTCGTGAAATAAATACTATGTGGTTCGCTATTAAATACCTGGGGCTGAACCTGTGCGATCTGTTCGCTAGGGACGATCTGTAAGTTGACGTTGTAATCAACGTTAGAAAATGGCGATCCCCGTAGAGTGGCAAACAGTGCGAACAAAACGGGCATCTGAAGGACTACGGGCAGACAACCTGCCAAGGGGTTCCCGAACTCCTTGTAGACATCACTCATCGCCTGTTGTTGCTTGGCCGGATCGTCTTTAAACTGCTGCTGAATTTCCTTGACCCGTTTCTGCATCAATGGTTGAGAGATCTTGGTCTTTCGCATATTGCGAATCGAACCTGCCCCCAACGGATAGAGCGCGAACCGAATCACTAAGGTGAGCGCGACGATCGCCAAACCATAGCTAGGCACGATTCCATAGAAAAAATCTATGATCGGCAACATTATATTGTTGGAAATAAATCCGATTCCAAAGTCCATTGTCAACTAGGTGTTAGGTATTAGGGATTAGGTATTAGGTGTTAGGTATTAGGGATTAGGTGTTAGGTATTAGGGATTAGGTGTTAGGTAAAGATCGACTATAATCCTAAATCCTAAACCCCGTCCGTTGTCAACTAGGTACTTTAGGTGTTAGGTATTATGTAAAAATCGATCGGAATTCCTAAAACTATCAAGCCTAAAGCCTAGACCCCAAAGCCTAGACCCTAAAGCCTAATTAAGTAGTTTGAGCGGCAGCTTCGGCTTTCTCAGTTACGCTCAACAGGGGGTGCCCAGTTTTGGCAACTACACGCTCGTTAATATAATCATATATTTCGCGATAGCGCGGGATCGAGCGTAATTCTAGACGGCTACCATCTTTGAGGGTAACTACCATGTCTCCCCAAAATCCTAACCCACGCGGGATAGTTAGTGCATCAGTGATTTCCGAATACACAAGATCGGTTCGATCTTTGCCCATCCAACCACCAATCACCGACAGTCGGCGATCGGTAATTTTGTAGCGCAACCAAATCGCCCTCACGATCGAACCGACCGTCAGCGGAATAAAAACTACAAATATTGCTAAAAATAGATGAAAAATCAGATCCCCGATGTGAGGACCACCCTCATAAAACGTTTCTTCTTTAATTCCCATCAAGTACCTCTGCGGCTGTCAACAACTGCTCTAATTCTCGCAAAATTTCGACATATTCGCATCCCTGCGCTGAAGGTCGGACTCCGATGACTACCGACCAGCCGCTAGCGATCTGCGGTAACAGTTGACGGAGAGCCGCTTTCACTTGTCTTTTAAGCAGATTGCGAATTACTGCTTTTTTACTGACCTTTTGACTGACGGAAATCCCAAACCGAGTAGCAGGTAGATTTTCGGTACTAGCGTCTGGCAAATATCGCAAACTTCTAAGTGTCAAATGCACCTGTTGATGACGTTTGCCTTGCTGATAAACTTTTTGAAAATCTTGCCTGCGTCTGAGTCGATGGGGTTTAGGCAATGACACTTGCTAGCTCTGGCGACACGAACCTATACAGACAGGCGATGCCGTCCTCTAGCTCTGCGGGCTTTGATGACTTTTTGTCCTGTCCGCGAACGCATCCGCGCTCTGAACCCAGATGTTCTTTTTTGTTTGCGGTTAGTACCGCCGAGAGTACGCTTGGTCATAACTTATATCCGCTCGATTTGACTAATTATTAATATTGTGGTAAGCAAAAAAGCCACAATGTACCATTATAACAGCTATTACGCTCGA
>JAJAZF010000576.1 GCA_026785875.1 Chamaesiphon sp.
CCAGATGTTCTTTTTTGTTTGCGGTTAGTACCGCCGAGAGTACGCTTGGTCATAACTTATATCCGCTCGATTTGACTAATTATTAATATTGTGGTAAGCAAAAAAGCCACAATGTACCATTATAACAGCTATTACGCTCGATCGCGCATTGCTAGAAATTCCCGATCGCGATCGTTTGGATGACTCTAGGCATCGTCGGATCGAAGTTGACAGTTGACAGCTTGCACTGAGCGTAGTCGAAGTGTTGACAGCGAAGTTTTTAGGTACGGGATTGGAGCAACTGCCTAAAAACAATCCACCTAAAGGTGGGGGCTTAAATCCCCTGCCCATCGGTAATTACTCGCAAAAAAGGGTACCCTTTGAGATCTGATTTGGCGATCGATCTATGGTCTGATGCGAGTGGGTAAAGCAAGTTGGGGTCGATTGTTTGTGGGTACAGTCGGTACGTCTTGCAATAAGACCTCGCGAATCAACCGAGCTGCCATGCGTTGGGTTAAACCGCTGGCGATTTTTTGACCGAAGGATTGGGTTTCGGACTTGAATAATATCTGGGGGATCTTGGGTAAAACGATCGTCGGATCGAAGCCTTTAGTCTGCTGCAAGATGTTCCAAATCCGTTGGATGTGTCCCAGCCCTTCAGATAACTCTTGGGTGTTGTTGACGGTCGCTGGTACCTTCATGCCGATCCCTTTTTGAATGGCGTGGGTGACATTTTGGAGGGTGTTATTACCAAAATTGTCTAAGCCTCGGACGATTTCATCGGCGAGGTAGTCGCGGATAAAGGTACCGCGATCGGAGAGAATGAAATCTAAGGTTTGGTCGATGACTTGGTTGAGATCGTACTCGTCGCTACTGCGGGCATTATTGAGCAGATTTTCTAGGCGATTCCAGCGGAAGGAACCATCTTTAAATAATAGTTCTTTGAGGGAGTTTCGCAGATCTGGAGCGGGATCTGTCAGTAGTCGTTTCGCGACGTAGGGATAAGCTTTGGCGAGTACTTTAAAGTTAGGATCGACAGAAATGGCAATCCCTTCAAGGGTGGCGAGCGATCGCAAGATCAATGCGTAGTAAGCTGGCACTTGGAAGGGAAACTCATACATTACGCCCGATAATTGATCCGTAACGCTCTTAAAATCTAAATCAGCAATATTGGTGCCGCTAATGCCAAGCGAACTATTAAAAACGTACGTCAAAGCGGGAATAATTGGGGTGAGATCTGTATCTGGAGTCAGAAATTCCAACTTGATAAAATCTCGTCCTAGCCCATCAAAATCCCGATTGACTAAATGGACGATCGCTTCTACTAACCCGTACCGTTGGTATGGTTTAACTTGGCTCATCATCCCAAAATCTAGGTAAGCTAATTTACCGTCGGGTGTCGCTAAAAGATTACCAGGATGAGGATCGGCATGGAAGAAACCGTGTTCTAATAGTTGTCGGAGCGAACATTGAACGCCAACTTCGACTAGATATGTAGCATCGAGTCCTTGCGCGGCGACTGCTTCGAGGTTGGTTAGTTTTACTCCGGTAATCCACTCCATTGTGAGGACGCGTCTACCCGTATATTTCCAGTAAATACCGGGTACGTAGACATCCTGCATACTGCCATATAATGTGGCAAACTTTTCAGCGTTGCGCCCTTCATTTTCGTAGTCCATTTCCTCGAAGATCCGCTCGGCAAATTCATCGACGATCGAAACTAAGTTACTCCGAATTTGTGGGAAATTATTTTGCGCCCAAATACAGAGCGTCCGCACGACATGTAAATCTAAGCCGATGCTATCAGCGAGTCCTGGACGTTGAACTTTAATCGCGACGGTTTCACCACTCCAGAGTTTGCCTTTGTACACTTGTCCGAGTGAAGCGGCGGCGATCGGTAAATCGCTAATTTCAGCATAGATGGCTTCGGGTCTGTCGCCGAGTTCTTCTTCGATAAATTGATAGGCAATTTCGTTGGAGAAGGCGGGGATATTGTCTTGTAATTGGGCTAGTTCTTCTAAAAATTGAGGCGGTACTAAGTCGGGGCGTGTAGAGAGTGCCTGACCGATTTTAATATACGCTGGTCCCAATTTAGTTAAGAGGCGACGAATTTGGATCGCACGTTTACCGAGATTTTCTTTGCTGCGGTTGGTAAATTTGTCAAGCAACAAGCCGAATACAAAGTTAAAGATCGGTAGGAAAATGCTGAGGAAGCGGGCAAATACTTTCAGGGGTTGACTACTATAGTATTCGGCAGTGGCGATCGGATCGTAGCCTAGCCATGTTTCGTCGGTAATTTCTTTGACTCGTCTGGAGTTCACAACTTCTGCATCAGCCACTAGTTCTGTGGATACGGCGGCTACTGACTGGCTAGACGGAGCATCGACTCGATTCATCTCTGGTGAGAACTGATTAGAAGATGTGGTGTTCATGAGGTGGTGATAATTAGCCCTATTAAGTATTGTAACAATTTTTAGGAACTAACAGGCGATATTATCTATGCTAACGCCACTAGAATGTTTGGGTGTAGGGGTTGTCCTCTTAGGTAAGATTGGCATCCCGATCGTGAGGCTTGAGACTTTGGTACTAAGCTTAAAGCCTAAAACCTCAAACCTAATCACCCGATGGAAATAGATTTTCAATTACATCAACGCTGGATGGAGCGATCGATCGAGTTGGCGACAGATGCGGGAAATGCTGGTGAGGTGCCTGTTGGGGCGGTAATTGTGGCTCCTGATGGGGTGATAATTGGGGCGGGTGAAAATCGACGGGAACGCGATCGCGATCCGACGGCTCATGCGGAAATTGTGGCGATCCGAGCGGCGGGGAAGAATTTAAATAGTTGGCATCTCGATCGATGTACGCTGTATGTGACGCTGGAACCCTGTCCGATGTGTGCTGGTGCGATCGTCGCTGCACGGTTGGGGTTATTGGTCTATGGTGCTGATGATGCCAA
>JAJAZF010000577.1 GCA_026785875.1 Chamaesiphon sp.
CCGCAAGAAATAGAATGGACACACCACCAGAAATCCTCGCAATCGCCCTCCAAAAAGCCAACACTGACATAACTAATTCGATTGTAAATAATGAGGGTGTTCGCGATCGAGTACAATTGATTTGGCGCGGAAATTACGGCAGAATATGACTTTGGGTGAGGTGTTGTTGTGGCAACGCTTGAAGCGGAAGCAGATGCGGGGTTATGATTTTGACAGGCAACGTCCGTTCGCGTAGCGTGCCGGAGGCATTCGATCGATATATTGTCGATTTCTCTTGCAAGGATTTGAAGCTAGCTATTGAAATTGATGGCAGCAGTCACGATGGCGAAGAAGCAAAGGTTAATGATGACATTAGACAGAGACGTTTGGAGTCTTTGGGTGTGAGGTTTTTAAGGTTTAATGATGCTGATGTGAAGCGGAATATGGAAATGGTAGTGGATTCGATCGAGCATTGGATCGACGATCGAGTCTGAGAGTAATACTATCGATCTCTGAATTACTTTTTCATTTTATAGGGAACGGAGTAAAAATTTGCACCTAGTTCTTTTAGTTGACCGATAGCATTCTCGAAGTCTTCTGTTTTACCCTGTTCTAGATAAAGACAAGCTGATTGTCGAAAATCTTGAATTGCAACAGAGATATTATTTAGCTCATTGCACTTCAACATTCCACGATTAGAGTAAAAATCACCATCATTTCGATTTAGCTCGATTGCTTTATTGTAGTCAGCCAAGGCACCAGATAAATCATTTAGCTCATTGTGTTTCAATATCCCACGATGGTTATAAACATAAGCATCATCTGGATTTAGCTCGATTGACTTATTGTAATCAGTCAACGCGCCAGCAACATCATTTAGATCGGTGTATTTTAACATTCCACGCCAGTAGTAAGAACTATCATATGTAAGATCTATATCAATCGCCTTATTAAAGTCAGTCAACGCACCAGTGACATCCTTTAGCTTTTCATCTTTTAAAATTCCACGAAGATGATAAAAATTAGCATCATTTGGATCTAGCAAGATTGCCTGATTGAAGTCGATCAATGCTCCAGAAATGTCATTCAGATCTTGGTATTTCAAAATCCCACAAAAATAGTAGCTATTGGCATGTTTCTGATCTAGATCAATCGCTTTGTTAAAGTCAATAAATGCACCATGTACATCATTCATCTCATTGTATTTCAACAAGCCGCGATTGAAGTAAAAATCAGCATCAGATGGATCTATATCGATCGCTTTGTCATAGTCGTCTAAAGCTCCATAAATATCATTTATCTCATTATGTTTCAATAAGCCACGATAGTAGTAATTGATAGCATCAGATGGATCTATATCGATCGCCTTATCAAAGTCATCTAAAGCTCCATAAATATCATCTAGCTCTGAATACTTTAATAAACCGCGATTGCAATAAGCATCCATATATTCAGGATCTAGCTCGATCGCTTTATTGTAGTCAGCTAAAGCTCCTGCAAAATCATTTAACTCGTCTTCTTTTACAACACCTCGATCAAAATAGTCTTCTGCATTCATCTGCTGCGATCGATGTTGGAATGAATGTGAGGAAGATGGTGATTTGTTTTCTATTCCTAATGCTTGTAATACCTTCGCTGCTGACTGATATCTTTGAGGTAAAACATTAGCAATCATTTTATCCAATACCTTACCCAGCTTTTCATCCACTGGATTATCAACCAAATAATCTCGCCACACCCAAGCATCCTGATTCATATCGAACAAATCGAATGGTGAAACTTGAGTCAGCAGATAGATACAAGTCACCCCCAAACTATAAATATCGCTAGCAAATACTGGTTTACGTCTAGCTTGCTCCGGTGCTACAAATTCCGCACTACCAATCGCCGTTCCGGTTTTAGCTAACATCGATTGAGTCGCCTGCTTCGCTGCACCAAAATCGACCAATACCAAACCACCATCACTGCGTCGCCGAATGATATTGGCTGGTTTGATATCGCGATGAATCACTGGTGGTGACTGATGGTGTAAGAAATCTAAAACTGGTAATAACGACTCCAGTAATTCGCGGATCTTGGCTTGGTTAAAAGTGCCTACGGTGGCTAATTCCTGCTCCAAATCTTGCCCATCGATAAACTGTTGCACGAGATAGGGTTGACCCTCGACATCAAAGTAGGCGAGGAGTTCGGGAATCTGGTCGTGTTTGCCCAATGCTTCTAAATGCTGTGCCTCCTCGTAGAACAGCTTGAGCGCAATCTGTCTGGTTTCGGGATGATTATTACTAAACGCAAACTGTTTGACAACACACAAAGGCTTGCGGGGTTGGTCTTCATCTACTGCTTTGAAGGTTTTCCCAAACCCACCTTGTCCTAATAGCTTCAGAGCGCGATAGCGATCCTTGAGTAGGATCTTTGCCCCACAGGATATACAGAAATTGGTAGTGAGGCTATTCTTATCTGGAGCGGGACAGGTGGGGTTGATGCAGTAGCTCATAGCTAGGACGGCTGAGGAGGGAATATTCGTGCTTACAATTAGTATTCCCATTCCCCACCCACAAGTCAATAAAATCCCCTCCTCGGAGGGGTGCCCGTCAGGGCGGGGTGATACAGTTCGGGTAATGAATCTGCCACTCCATCACGGCGATCCATTCGACAGGATTTTAATCGCTCAAGCCATTAATAATTCTCTCGCTTTGGTTAGCTGCGATTCTGTTTTCACCGTATACCCAATTCAACTACGATGGGAATAAATCTAAACTAAAGACTATGGGAAAATCGATCGCATTTGGCTGGTATGGCGGAAAATATAGCCACCTCGACTGGCTGTTACCACTA